>NZ_JAWRVL010000049.1:0-17459 GCF_036663595.1 Halalkalibacter lacteus | reverse complement strand
AATTTTTCTTTGTACCCGCTAGATTGGACAGACGAAGAAGCTGTAGCATTCGGTATGCTGCCTAACATTCTTGATCCAATCAGCCACCTCGTTCCTCCTGATTTTTATACGGCTTATGAAAAGGTGATGGCCACCCATCAGAAAGAAAAGAAAGACCTTCAAGATGTTCTTCAGAAAATGGTTTCTATCATTCAAATGGGGACTCCTGCCTATCAAGAACAACAGTATAATTTTTTATCACCAGTCATTCAAGCGATTTTGAATTCACGCACAATTGAAGTTGTGTATCATACACAGAGTCGTGATGTTACAACATCCCGTTCTCTCGATCCGTATTATTTGATCCCGCGCGATCATCGTTTTTATTTGATTGCTTATTGCCATGAAAAACAAAAGGTGCTCACGTTCAGGTTGAGTCGATTCCTTGAAGTAACGCAAACAGATCGAACATTTGAAAAACAGGAATTCAACTTAAAAGATTACTTTACACATACGTGGTCCATTATCCAAGGAACAGACAAGATTCATTTTAAAGTGCTATTTAATCAAAATATCGCGCGCTACATAAAAGAAGAAGAGCTCTTTGTGAAACCAAAGTTAACTGAGAGGGAAGATGGAAGTTTACTATTTGAAGTTACGCTAAATCACGACCGGGAATTTTTACAGTGGATTATGTAATATGGAACGGACGCAGAAATTCTTGAGCCGCTTGAGTATCGTAACAAGATGAAAGCGACACTTGAGAGCTGGATACAAATGTATCAAAAAGAATTGTAAAAAAGTTGGTAAAACATTTGTTCGCTGACACATATATGTCAATTTACCTTGTTATCCTGTTCATGTAATTAACACAATTTCATGGGGGGATTTCAAATGAAACATGCAACATTATGGTTATTATCATTCGTTGTTGCTGCAATTATGTTGACTGGCTGTGGAGAGGGAGCAACTGTTGAAAAAGTTGAGGAAGACAATCAAACGGCTTCAGAAACAGAATCTGAAACAAAACCAAACTGGTTAGAGGAAAAGGAAAACTTAAAAGCTGAAGAACAGATGATTAAAAGCTTTGTCGGAGAATTTTACTCATCGGATAAAGAAGCAAGGGATCAAGCAATCAACGAATACATTCATCCTGATGTGCAGGAGTTCTTTTTGTTCGTTAGCGGATTTACCGATGACACGACAACAATTGATTTGGAAAAGTTTGCTGTAATTGAAACCGTCGAGCACGAAGAAGACGGCGAAACGGGCATGATTACGCTCACGAGAACGGAAGATGAATCAGGTAAATTTCATGAAATGATTTTCCTTGTCTATGAAGAAAAGTTAGGATGGATCTTCAGCCCAACATCAGAAGATGCCGAGATGCGCGAAGCATTCGATGAACTGAGAGCTCTTCTGTCAGCAGAAGTCCCACCTGTAAACCTACTTGTTACGTATGAAGAGGAAGAAGAAGTCGAAGAAGAATCGTCATCAGCCGATTCAGAAAAGGAAGTTGGTACAAGAAACAACCCATTAACAATTGGGGAACGTGTTTCGTTAACCTATTACGATTTTTTCCACGGAAATGTTCAGCTAGATATTGAGTTACTTGAAGTGATTAGTGGTGATGCAGCATGGGAAATGGTGCGTCAGGGCAACCAATTTAATGATGAACTTGGTGAGGGGCAGGAATACATTCTTGCTAAATATCATGTCGTAGTAAATGAAGTAGAAGAAGAACCATTCGATCTAAACCACGCCTTATTTGATGCAGTTAGCAGCGGCGGCAATACGTATGACGACTTTATTTCCGTCTCTGGGCTAGAGCCAGACTTAGGGAATGAATTGTATGAAGGTGCAGAGCGTGAAGGCTACACGTATTTTCTAGTCGATCAAAATGATGAAAATCCTCTGGCTGCCTTCCAGCGTCGATCTGATGCGGAAGTTTGGTTTCAGTTGAGAGATTAATAGTGACTTTAGCCAACCGAGCTTTGAAAGCTTGGTTGGCACTACTAGTATTTGAAAATATGATGGAGGTGGCAAATGTGAGGTATAAGTCCACAAATGAAGAAACAGAACAATTAAGCATTACGATTTACAATGGAGGCTTTGGTTTAGTAAAAGAACAGAGAACGTTTGGATCAGAAAAAGAGTGTACAGAGGTTCAATATATAGATGTAGCAAAAAGAATTGAAATTGATTCGATTATTGTAAATGGACTTCAAATTCTTAGAAACGATAGACCCAACTTTCGAAAGAGGTGATTCTGGAGACGGGATGATGTCGGAAAGCAGCAGTACAGATATATATCTACAGGGAGATATAACATATTCTCTTAATGAAGGAAAAATGACTGATTATGTTATGTAGAGAAAGAAATAGATTTTCTATAAGCATCTTAGATGAGGTGCAAGATTTACAGAAGAGCGTGAGCAACATGAAAAATTCTTGGTCCAATAGAGAGTCCCTTTTCCCTTTGGGGCTCTTTTTATATTGAAGGAGGCGAAGACTTGCCATGTCGAAATGAAACAGTCAACAGTGCTGGAGTTTGGATATTCGCGCTTATGGGCGCTTATATCTATCCCGTTGTAATAGCTCTCCAAGTAACTTATTTCTTTTATGCTAACGGGTAGCGTTTCTGCAGCAGCAGCAGCGCTTTTTTGCCTAACGAAGCAGACAGATTAACTCAATAATCACCGTATAGTTAACATTAGTTGGACATATCTTTTATTGAGGAGGTGTGTGAAGCTGTTAGTTGTTGATTTGAAATCAAGGTGGTATGTTATTGTTTTAACTTTGTTTTATATTTCTTTTGTGTTATTCGTTAGCTTTGTAGGAAAAGGTATATTTTATCCAGATAGACTTGATGGGAGCTATACTGGTGTGTCGCATAATTTTGTCCCTTTTACTACCATCGGAACTTATCTACTCAACATTCATAGCTATAATTTAGATACTTGGTTTTATAATACTTGGGTACTCAATCTATCGGCTACTTCTTGATCCAGCATATCGATTTGTCTTGCGATTTCAGGAATAGAATCAAAAATATACTGTTGTGAAATTACGGAGACGATTACGTTTATTAAGTAATTGTTTCTTCGCGTTTGACGGATACTGCGCAACAAAGGTCTTCATGTTTAGAGGTAAATGACGGGTTACCTCAAGAAAGTAAAAAAACATTGGGTATCCCAATGTTTTTTATTATCTTAATGTTGTTTATCTAAGGCTAACTTTAATCCAAATCCAATTAACACTAGTCCCGTTGCTTTATCCATTATCCTTTGTACTTTTGGAGACATTAGCCATTCACGTAAGTAAGTAATGAAAAAGACATAGATAAAAAACCAAGAAATAGACAGAAGTGTGTAAATAACACCCATGATTATAAGTTGTTGGGTTGCGTTTTCTCCTGTTTTCACAAATTGGGGTAAAAATGTTAAGAAGAACATTGCAACCTTCGGATTGAGTATATTCGAGAAGAGACCTTGTTTAAAAGCCGACTTTTTCATTTCGTCATTATATTGATTCTCAGCACTCGTAGCTTTCTTTTTCCTTGAGATGAAAGAAGACAATCCGAGGTATATCAAGTAGATCGCACCAACATATTTAACGATTTCAAAAGCAACAGCAGACTGCATCAAAAGAGCCGAAAGTCCAAAAGCAGCAGCGAATGTATGGACTAAAGATCCAGTTGTAATCCCTAGAGCCATTTTATAACCATCTATTCTTCCGTCCGAAATGGTCCTTTTTGTAATAAGTGCTGTGTCGATACCAGGGCTCATCACAACAAATAACGATAAGACTAAAAACGTAAAAAATTCATTCATATTCTCCACTCCTTACTGACTTGTAAAACGTCATTTGGTAAAATAATATTTAACATATATTAAGTATAGTTTAACAGAGGTTTGATTATTTGTTAATTTTAAATTAATAAGATTAAATTAAAATTAACTTTAACTTTATTTATAAGGAGTATAGCGATGGAAAATATAGATATTGGAAAAAAAGTAGAGAAATACAGAAAAGTCAAAGGTTGGAGCAGCAGAGAATTAGCGAAGATAGCTGAAATAACACCTTCAATGTTAAGTCAAATTGAACGGGGTTTGGCAAATCCTTCAATTCAGACTCTAAAGGTTTTAGCTAAAGCCCTTGATGTTCCCACCTTTAGTTTTTTACTTGAGGAGTCTAACGCCGAAGATTTAGTTGTTAGATCAAATGAACGCAAAATAATGGTTGTTGAAAACCTTTCGTATGAGTTATTGTCACCTGATTTTACTGGAATACTGGCAACTGCGATCATGAATGTTCCTCCCAATACATCCTCATCTGAAAAACTTTTGGAACATAAAGGGGAAGAAGTTGCTTTTGTATTAGAGGGAAAAATTAAAGTGTTTTTAAATGATGAAGAATATATATTAGAAACTGGTGATAGTGTCAAAATACCAGCTTATATGAAGCATAAATGGGAGAATAATTTCAATAAAAATGCCGCTATTCTATTTTCGGTAACTCCACCAGCATTTTAAGTCTTTGTTGAACAAATGTTGATGGAGAAAGAAGAAAAAACAACAGACTAATTTGCTGCGTAGTCCAACGATACTATTCAATAAAATAGATTCAACGGGCGCTTTAATTAAATAGTGAAATTTGTAAGCTGAGAAATAGTCTCGGAGCTTACAAATTCTCAAAAGTCTCAATCGTTTGTTTCTCTTCTTCTCGCAGTTCTTTTATAACGTGGGAATAGTACTTTATAAGTTGTTTCTATAACGCTATGTCCCAATCGCTCACTTACATAAATATTGTGGACTTTCTTATATAATAGGACACTTGCATGAGTATCCTTAATCCGTGTATGGTAATTGGAAAACATATACGAAGCTCAATTAAAATTGTAAGAAGGAGCTTATTTGCGTTTGTGTTACTGATTACTTTGTATTTCGATTGTTCGCTATAAAGCTCGTTTATGTGGATTGTAAGACATTAAGATCCATCCTAACAATCCAAATAATACAAACCCAAACGCATGTAGTGATCCGTATATAGGTACCATATCCAAAATAGTTAAGGAAAAATACCGTTTCGCTATCGGATAACAAATTGAAAGGACAATGATACTGTAAAAAGCAAGCGAGGAAAGGGTTAAAAATAAGTTTCCATACCTTTTTTTAGTGCTTTTTCGTATTTTCAAAAGGAGATAGGTACTATAAATGATAATATTGCAGGCAAAGATGCTTACACCCATGATCTCCAGTGGTTTAGAAAAAACAATCCCAATCGCAATCAAAATTGGTCCGATGATATCAATGACAACTAACCAGCTATACCAGCTTTTTTTGACCATGATCCGCCCTAGCATTCCAATAAAAATAGGAACAATAGCAGATGAAAAATGAAAATGAACGGAGCTTAAAGCACTTACTGTAGGATCGACTAGTAGAAAGGTTAGTTGAAATTGATAAAGGGTGTACCAAATACCTCCAATAAAAAAATAAATCAGCCCAGCACCGATTGCTATTTCTTCAATCTTTTCTTTATTCTCTAAAATTAGAAGCAATCCATATAAAGCGAGTAAGAAAGTAAAAAGAAGCCACGCAAGAGACAAAGATCCTGAAATAGCACTATTTCCCATTTCCCAGGTTTTGTTGCTCATAAGGGAAGCTAAAGAAAGAAGTGCTGCAGGAAAATGCAGAACCGTTATGAAGGAATAAATCTTTTTTTGAAACGTTGTTTGATCCTTGTCGTTAATTAACATAATAATTAGTGGCAAAATCACAAAAGACGCAAACATTAAAAATTTCTCTATCAGACTGAATTGGAAATAATCAAATGTAAAGATTACAAAACTAATGATTCCTCCAATAATAGCCGGAAAAAATGGATGTTTCATAGCAGTAGTTTCCTTTCAATTATAGAACCTTTTAAGAGGTAATCCATACACAACCCCAAAAATGGAAGGGTACACAACAGGTAACAGCGTAAGGAATAGTTGTTTTTCGTAAGTAATCTTCCCATCAACGTATGCCTTGCATAACGCTTTATGTTGGGCCTTCACGTAAGCTTCAAAGATATAACTCATTACAAAAAATCTATCCCAAAAATGACATTATTATCAAAATTATATGTATCAAGTCTGCATCACTCCAGATTTTAGAAACTCGAGTTCTGCTTCATCCTTGTGTCCGGCACTCTTTTATTATACCCTGCAAACTTATTGGAACCCAATAGGGCTGTCTATTAATTTTTTAAAAAATCTATAAATTCCTTTTTTATAAAACCGCTTTATGTAACATAGCCGTATCTCATTTCTTTTTTCAACAAACGATTTAATCCAATACGAAAGTAGTATAAGAGTATTATTAATAGGCGATACCTACACGTGATTTTATATAATCGCTTGTTTTAATCTGTCTAAATGTAAATTCTGCTGTATCAGGTACGGATATTTCAACTCCATCCGCAGGCAAATAATTTCGCTCTATACGATATTTGCCTACCATTTCTCCATCCGGCAGATAGGTAGGGCAGACAATCGTCCAGTCAAGGGTTGATTGTTTGAGCATATCGTAAACTTTATGATGTTCTTTTGCTGCACGAGTTGACCTACGCTTTGATTCACTTGATTGATAACGCAGAGAATTTGGTGTGGTTCTACTTTGCAGGATACCTGCAGTTCCTATAGTTATTATTCGTTTTGTACCTTCATTTTCCATTGCTTCGATAATAAGTGACATACTCTCTGATAGAGTGGTTGTGCCATCAGTATTTAGTGCGCTAATAACCACATCACTCCCATGCATTGCATGTACGATATCACCTTTATTTAAAACATTCCCTTGTATAATGGTTAAATTCTCACTATTTATTTGAATCTTCTCTGGAGTACGAACTAATACAGTAACATTATGTCTGTCGTTCAGGGCGGAAGTAACTATATGACTTCCAACTCGTCCAGTTGCACCTAAAAGTAAAATATTCATAAGAATGAGCCTCCTTTTGCAAATACTATTATTTTACTATAAAAGCTATATTATTGTTTTATTTAACTATGCCTAACTCAATAAAGTCAGGTGAAAAAACAAAGTGTTTGCTGTACAGTACAAATATATTACGCAGCAACAGTCTCTTTATTTCACAAATAATCCCCGGCCTAATAATTCAAAATAGCTTTCAATGCTAATGTTATGATAAAGAATTTGTAAATTTCGACTGAATTTCTTTTAAAAACATATCAGCTGCAGCGGAAAAAACCTGATGCTTCCTCCAAACTATATTTAAGCCAGCTTCAAGTCTTGGTTTTAGCGGTCTAAAACAAAGGTTACTGTCGCTAGACGTATTTACGATTTTATCAAGAGTTATTGCATAACCAATGCCTTCTTCAACCATAATGGCAGCATTATAGGCAAGGTTGTATGTAGTCACGACGTTTAGTTTATCAAAATCTTCACCAAACCAATCCGTAAATTCATTTTTAGAAAATGTTTTTTTCATAGGCTGTCTTGAACAGATTAGCGGAACATTTAGTAAATCCACGGCTTGAATGGTATCTTTGAAGGCGAGAGGACTGTCTTTCCTCATAATTACGCCCCAAACATCTTTGGCTGGAATATCGATATAATGGTATTTTGATAAATCAGCTGGTTGAATTAAAATTCCAAAGTCAAGCAATCCTTTGTCAAGCCTTTCTGTCACATCGTCTTCGTTTCCGCTGTAAAGGTGATACCGGATATTTGGATAACTTAATTGTAAATCTTTTACTACCCGTGCAATCTGTCTCAAATTGAACGGCAAGACGTAGAGCTAGAAAAAGAACTTTCTTCAGTTCCAGAAGCAGGGTTATTAGGGTTTGTACTCGATCCCGAATTTCTGGAATCCAATATAGCTTACGCTTATTACACCTATGATGACAGTTCTGGACCATTGAACCGAATTGTTACACTGCGTTTGGAAGAAAACGTTTGGCGAGAAGAGAGTTTGCTACTCGATAATATCCCAAGCGGTACCTACCATCATGGAGGAAGGCTTAAAATCGGATCCGATGGGAAACTTTATGTAACGACTGGAGATGCATCTGCACCAGATATAGCACAAGATCTCGATTCATTAGGTGGAAAAATTTTAAGAATGAATCTTGATGGATCGATTCCAAATGATAATCCATATCCAAATTCCTATGTTTATAGTTATGGACACCGCAACCCTCAAGGAATTACTTGGTCGTCTGATGGTACGCTATATTCAAGTGAGCACGGCAGCAGAGCAAATGATGAGGTCAATTTAATAGAAGCTGGTCAAAATTATGGCTGGCCGATTATTGAAGGCTATGAGGAACAAGAAGGTATGGTTTCACCGCTGTTTACTTCTGGTGATACAAATACTTGGGCACCATTCAGATAGACTCCCAACAGATTCTGAGAGACCCGGCGTTATTAATGCGGGAGAAATTATGCTTTATGGTGACAATTGTCTAGTATTGTTATATGAAACCTTTTCAAGTTCCTATAGCTACACTCGTCTCGGATATATCGAGGATGTGGAAAGATTTGCAAAAGCAGTCGGTAACGGTGATATACGCGTTAATTTTGATTTAGTTGAAAATTAATAAGTGGTTTTTTGAATTGGTTCGTCCAACTAATTAAGGACTTTAAACCCTAACTTATAAGTACATTTTAAGTGATGAGGAAATAACTTTTATTCCAGATGAAAAAAATGAAATATGTATTCATAGTGGAACCGTCCCCACCATGCTTCAAAAGTGGATCGAGGAATTTAGGAGGCATAAGATGATAAAATTAAAAGCGATCATGTTCGTATTATTATTATCAATGACAACAACAGCATGTGGAGTGGAAATGAATACAGAGGTAAATATGGAAGATGCTCGTGAAGTTCAAAAGGGGAAGCATACAGAGGTTGTAACGACTGTATATGAAAATGTGGAGGCAGCCTACCTTAAACAAAATGATAAGAACACAGTCGAATTATCGATTGATGATCAAGCAAATACGTTTAAGTTAAGTGAACTCAAAGATCCTGAATTGATTAAAACACTAAAAAGAGGTGAAACCATTTTCATTACTTACGAGCTTAGAACGGAAAAAGTTGCAGATGGAGAAATTAAAGGGGTTTATTTAATGGAGATAAGAAAATAAATTAAGAAAGGTTAGGAATGTTTGACGGGTTAAAGCAGCTGGTTGAAACAGGTAAAATTAATTATCCATCTTAAATTACAGACACGGGCGTATTTTCGCTCGTGTTTTTGTTATTTAATAGCTGTACGTTCCGCGATTGTCTTAGAAATATTCTATATGCAGGACGATAACCCAAGAGCTTTTACCTAGAAATGCATACTCTTTAGTGTACCCATCTTTAAATTGAAAGGAAGATGAATGTGATTACAACAAATAACTTTAATCGTTTCGGGATAGGACGTCCAGGCTTTGGGATAGGGCGCCCAGGTTTTGGAATAGGTCGTCCTTTCGGGTTTGGATTACCATTCTTGACTGGTTTAGCGGCAGGAGCGATATTAGCTCCAGGACCTGGATTCGGTTACCCGTATCCATATTCTCCTTATCCGTACCCTCCGTACCCATACTATTGTTGTTAATAGATGGCAGCAGATCTTGAACTGTAAACAATAAGCTTTTTTGATTAATAGGATAAGATCAAAATGATCAGGTGCTTCTTCTAAGCAGGAGAAGCACCTAAAGGCTTGGGAATTAAATGTCCACTATAAAGAAGTACCTAAAGATGAGGGAGACAGAGTTTTCGTTTTTACAAACGGACCTCGTGGTGCAGAAGCAAAAGGTTATCCTACAGAGAATGGATTTATGGTACTAAAGGGATCAAACTTTGCTACAGGTGTAAGTGACTCTATACAAAGTGGACATGTTGACCGGAGAAATAAATTGATTGAAAATAACAAATTAGTTAAAAAAGAGGACAAGTTAGTGTTAATGGAAGACTATGAATTTGAAAGCCCATCCACAGCTGCTGGTATTGTGTTGGGAAGAAGTGCTAATGGTCGAACCGAGTGGAAGACTGAAGAGGGTAAAAGGCTATCAGAAATAATGGAGTCAACGACGGAGATGTGAGGGTAGAGAGTGCAAATTTTACCGTAATCGACAGGTGCCGGGCATTTGTCGATAAACCACTTTACGTCGACAAATTCTATCATATCTCGGGTGGTGCCAGGCACCTAGATACTGCTTCTCGGACGATGTCTTCTAGTGTAGAAAGCTTGGTGACACGTTTTGAAGCAAATTATCGAACACAGTAAATGGATATGTAAACTCGAAAGGGATAGTTGCCTTTGAAAGAACCCTCTATTTAACTCCTTTACCTGTTAATCTAGATGATAAACAACACCTTGAATAATGATAAATGAATTTTTACATTTATCATTTAATCATGATTTTCGAATTCTCGAATATACTTTGTAAGATCTTGATATTTCATTCTTTCAATCTGTTAGGAAAGGAGTGATCATGCGAATGAAAACTGCTGGTGGTCAAATAGACTATAGTTCACCATCATTGAATTTGTCATTTGACTTAAGACCTTCCCCATACTTCGTGAAGGACGATTGGAACTTTATTCTTTATCAAACCGTGAAACAGTTACCCGTATTACAAGGATTAAGCTTGGCTGATGTCTATTTAAGCAGGGGACATAGCATAGAACCTCATTGGCACCCTAACGCGAACGAACTACTCTATATGATACAGGGAGAAATTGTCGAGTACATTCTGAATCCTTATACCAATCAATTGCTTAGTTATCGTGTTGGGCCGCAACAATCGGTGTATATCCCAATGGGATGGTGGCATTGGACAATCGCAACCACGGATCATACCCGCTTGGTGGTTAGTTTCGACAATAATGACTTTGGGATCATTTATGGATCCGATATCTTGAGGATGACGCCTCCTGAGGTGTTTCAGATGGTATACGGCATAAATGCTACACAGTGGGCTGAAGTAATCAAACCAATCGATCAGACGGTTATCATAGGCCCTCCTAATTAATGAGTGAGAATAAGAGCGAATAGATTCATAAGATTGATCTTTAATATTTTAAGTTAGGATGTCGATGTATGATCATTCACGGTCACTGGATATAATAGGTGATATGACATTTACAATTGGGAGACGAAATATGCCGAATATAATCTGGTACTACGGATTGATTGTTATCGGGGGGATTATTACCGCATATACAGTGTATCGAAAAGGAAAAGTGGGGGATTTGCTCACTTATTTTTTGTTCACTACGGCTTGGGTCTGGGTAGGTGAAGCAATTGTACTCTTTGTATTCAATGCTTATGCCTATAAACCTGGGCTTTATTCGGATCCTTTTAAAGAAAATATTATCGGTCATATCATCGCAAATTCAGCTTATTGGGCGTCAACTGTGATTTGGGTCATGAGTTTTCAGACGTCCTATCTATGGATCGGATTAATTTCTATCGGGTACATGCTAACCGAGGAATTGTTTGTTAAAGCCGGTGTTTACACTCAATATTGGTGGCCGACATACTTGACTGGAATCCTTGTCTTTATTTTTATGACTGCCATGAGGAAGTGGTATGTCATTTTACATGAGACCTACAGTAAATTTCCGCGAATAACCGTTTTTTGGACGATTGCATGGATCATTTTGCAGACTCCGACAAGCGTGCTGATGCTTTTCGATAAACTTTTTTTTCGCGTGCATTGGGTCGAGAATATTTACAGAGATAGCACGTTATTCAGTGGTATTTTATATCACCTAATAATGGCTTTTATCGTCATCTTCTTTATATACGTTCCCAAAAATAAATATTGGAAGCTAGCACCCTTTATTATTCTAGTCATAACCGATGTAATCCTTTGGCACACCGGTATATTGATTTTTTATAATGACTGGAAATTGATTTACTTGATCTGCATTCGTGCGGTATCCCTGATATTCATTTATATGCTTGAAAAATTCACCTTAAACGAGGTTCGATTTGAAAAATGAATTAGAGGAAATGTCCCCATTACGAGGGGGGGTTGTTTTCGAAGAGAGGATATAGACCTTATGTAACAAAAACAAAAGCCTAATAAATCAACGTTTTCTGACTCGAACTTTTATAATCGTATCAATCTATCCACCTTGACAGGGTAGAAGCGAAAGCAGGAAAGCTGTAAGAGCTTTTCTGCTTTTTCTTTAATGGTTTAGAAAACCCCTGGCTATGCCAGGGGTTCTAGTAAGCTTTTAGCGTGGTAATAAAAAAACCTCTCTTCATGGTAAGATAAAGTTGGTTTCCCGACCACTACATCTCACCATAGAAGGAGGAGTGCCCCTATGAAGGACATGAATAGTTTAGAACACACAACATGGAATTGTAAGTATCATATTGTATTTGCCCCGAAGTATAGTTAACAAATTATTTACGGGAAGTATAAAAAAGTTAGGACAAATTATCAGAGATTTATGTGAACGGAAAAGTGTGACGATTCACGAAGCAAATGCTTGTACGGATCACATCCATATGTTAGTAAGCATTCCACAGAAGTTAAGTGTATCTCAATTTATGGGCTATTTAAAAGGAAAGAGTAGTTTAATTGTTGGCAGAGGATTCATGAGCGGTTGTTGAGGGTAGTCGATTTAAATAGAGTAACTAACTAGAAACAAATCGAAACCTATACAGCGATCTGAATAAGTAATCGTTCTCGCTGTACAGGTCTTTTTAGTTAAGAAATAGACTGTCATCATCATTTCCCAAGTGATTAGTATAAATAAATCGGTCGTAGTAAGTGACAGTTGAGGAGTTAATAAAATATTGAAATTGACTAACAAGCAACTCCTCATACTTAGCTGCAAATGGAATTAAAGCAATCTGCCTATCTATCGGCAATTCTAGAAAGCCATCAGTCTTTTTGATCATCCAGTTAAATGAGGTGCCTGTCACTGCTCGAAGTATGTCGAAACCATATCGACAAAATACGGGTGGTGACAGGCACTTTTACAAAGAGTGTTTTAATATTTTAAAACTTATTTACCGAACAATTGGACCTTTAGAAGAGAGCTGAACAAACAAGAAATAGAATTATTAAGGCTTATGCAAGTGTCAAGGCATTTCATTTTATTATAGTAATGAAATGAATGCCATTTGGCGAGAATCATTTTACTAAGTTTTTATTGTTTTTACTGATATATGTAAAGTTAGCAGTACATAATAAAGTAATAAGGTTTACTTCAGTAAAATAAGGTATATTATATTTGTTGAATAGATTCTCTTTAAAGACAAGAAAAGTAGGTGAACAAAGTGGGAAAATATCAATTAGATGCCAAAGGTCAGGTAGCTGTGACAAAGTTTCATGAAAAACAGACGCCTGCCAAATTTGATAAAAAGCAGCAACTTGAAAAATTACGTGCGGAGTATTTGAAAAAGAAGCAAAAACAAACAGATAAATAATATGAATGTAAGCATAGGAAGACAAAAATCTCCCTATGTTTTTCTTATTCGAAGTTCTTTTTTCAATTGATGATAGAGTTTATTATTCCCATAAATTTCAGTTAAATTTATAGTGAGGAATGGTTATCTGATGACGAGTTTTTTGTCATGAGAGGGAATTGAGGTGATATAGTGACTGACAAAAAGAAAAGGGAAAAATCTAAAATTGACTCACCTGATTTTAGTAGAGGGGCTGGTATGAGGTCAAAGTTTGGTCATCCAGAACGATTTGAATTTTCTTTTAGTGGTATTTTAATGGGTTTAATTCCAGCAATTATCGTGGTTATTATTATCTTATTAAACTTATAGCCGATATTTCTTCAGCTAACGGGTAGCTTATATTGAAGAAGAAAGTACGAGAGAACATCAGATCATTTGCTACACAATACAACAAAACAGCGTATTATAACAACATCTAATCAACCTAGCAGTATTGGAATAGTTGTGGGTATGAATCATGCAAGCTATATAGGTCATTTTTCAGAATCAATAGCATTTTTACTAAGCTGACAAATGGTTCTTTTTTAATAGAACTGCAAATAATAAAGTAGAAGCCCTACCAAAAGCTTGGCAGGGCTCCCAATTAATCTTGTAAATTAACTTTTTTAACCTCCAATTCACCTCTAACCCGAATCATCTGATTATGCAGCACCCCCTCAATCAACTTCACCGTCTCATACGTAGCCTTATAATCAACCGACTCCCAATCTGTATGCTCATTCATATAACCAGCAGATAAATTAACAGAAGGGATTCCATACCAAGTAATCTTCCTGCCTTCTTACGGGTGGTGACAGGCACTTTTACAATGGGTATAAAGTCCAGTGTCGAGAAAATAAGATGAGGCTAGACTTTATTTGTGAGCAATTCAGAGGTTTGGGAAACTTAGGGAAGATATTAAAAAATTAGATAATATACTGTCTTCAATAGGGACTGAATTTGACTATGTAGAAATATTGAAAAATGTAAATAGACGAATGGCAGTATCGCTATACTGTGGGTATATGTAAGGTGGTTGATTAAGTGCCTGCCCTCCAGTATGTTAAAGTACTGGGGGACAGGCACAATTTTTCTGACTTACTAAAAGAGTACCTAGAGAGAGAATGGTTCTTCCAACAAACGAATATACTAGTTAGATTAGGTTTACTCTATTATCTCACCGCCTGATACTTTTACAAGGCAATTGATGATCTCTATAATGTCTTCATCAATATCATCTACTGTTAAATTTCTAGCTATTTCTACTGCATGTTTTCCTTCTTTGTATTTCTTGTTTATTCCCGATCGCTTAAATGCATTTACTATAGCCTCTTTAGGGTCTTGTCTATACTCTTCTTCATTAATAACACCTTTATCTAGCCGCAATGTTTCTTCAACTCTTGGGATTGGAAAGTAATTTTCTAACTCTCCTTTGGCTAGAATAAATACTTGTGTATCTTTTACTTTGTGAGCGGTAATTAAAATTCTTTTAATCTCCTGTGCACGGTCTGGAGTATGGTAATCTGTATCCAAAACTACAAAGAAATCAACTCGAAAGTCTTTTAATATCTTGGCATTGGCATAGTAAACGGCATTAGAACAACCATCCATATTTATAAAATGTACTCCTTGTTCTTTCAAATCGTAACCCAACTTATGTGCCCACGCCTTAAATGCTTTTTCGTCAGATTTTCCCTCTACCATACAACAGACTTTTCCAGTCATTAGTTCACTAATTCGTACTAACTCCCCTAAATGTTCTTGTACCTCTTCTATTTCGTCTATCTGAGCAGCATATGTTTTTCCAAATTGTCTATAGAGAGAGATGATTTGCCTATAATCACTTTCATCCATAAACATTGTAGAGTGAGTCGTTATAATTGCTTGACTTCTATCCGTTATCAAATCCTTAAGCGCATAATATAACTCACGTTGACCACTTAAATGAAGGAAAGCTTCAGGTTCTTCAACTAAATATAAATAGGGTTTATTAACTGAAGGTAGATCATGACTTTGAGTAGTTTCTTTGCTATCGCCTTTTTCTAGTTGTTTAATTTGTTTATTTAATTCGCTTTGTGCTCGAATTATAGAAATGAGTACTGAGCGTTGCAAACCATTCCCCCTTTGGGAAAGTGGTGTTATTACTCCGTCTTCATCTTTTACATTCATTTGAAATGAGTATGCTTTAGAAACATCTAATGGATCAGGAGAAGGGAAGAGTGAAAGTACGTTCCCTTGATTATTTAAGTTTTTTTCGACTACTTTTATCATATCTGTATTTATTTCATTCATTTTAGTTTCTAATAAAGCGATAGCTTCTTTTGTATCACCTTTTAAGTTAATCATCTTTCTCATACCAACTCTAAATAAACTCCCGAAGGCAGATGAATCACTAGTCATCTTTTGCTCATTTGACGGATCTTGAGCAGCTGGAATATAAATAACTTCAGGCATGTATTTAGAAAATAAAGACCAGTTTTTTGTAACATCAATCCAATTGTGTGTCCCGGATAACTTTTCAATTGTACTTTGTACTTCATCCCTCAAATGTTTTATAATGGCTTGTTCTTTAGGTTTTTGATTAGGGAATTCTACACCAAGCTCTTTTCCAATTTTCTTTAAGTTAGTATATCCTTCTAGCTCTGCAATGGGTGGGGGAGTATATAATGACTTACATTCTATACTTCTCGTTGGATTGGGAGATTTCTTTTGAAAGGATTGACGAAGAGTGAGTAAATTTTCATGCGCCATATACATAGATAACTTATCGGGTACTTCACTTAATTCAAAAGTAATAGTAATTTCTGTACTAATAGTATCTAACGATTGAAATGGAAAATCATTATTCACGAATGATTGGTTACCAAAGAATATCTCTAGTGCCTTAATCATCGTAGATTTCCCCACATCATTTCGACCAACTATCAATAAAAGGTTATCCTTCATTTCTACTTCAATTTCTTCTATGCTTCTAAAATTTTTAACTGAGAATTGTTTAATATTCACGTGATCACCTATTCCTTTAATGTTATAAGGGTAATTTCAACATAAAGGTCTAAATACCTTCAGAAATTCCTATTATTGTAACATCGAGAGGGATAACTATGACATTTAGAACAATTTAGACCTGTCCTTTAGGAATGAATTTAACAATGTTAAAGTGAGAGTCTAAACAGAGTTATTTTATTAAATTATAATTAGGTATCTGGCTATTCTTCTTTCTTTATAAGTCGATGATTACATAAATGATTGCAAGAAGGCTGAGAAGGCAGGTTAAATCAACCGTTTGATAAAGCACTGATCCTCAACTACATTTAATTTGAAAGGTGTCTCCTACTAGCTGCATGAGAAGCAACAAGTCGGTATAGCACGAACTCAGATTTAACATTGATAAAAGGGAATTTCAGACCAATGTTCAATATAGGTTCCTGTCCCTTGGTACTTTAAAGTGCCAAGGGACAGGAACCTTTTATAAAATTCGTCAAAGAAAATACCACCCTCAACCCGTTCTAAGGGTTGAAATTTCTAAACCAAATGGTGGGGTACGGCTCTTAGGCATCCCGACGGTCAAAGATAGGATTATTCAACAAGCGATAGCACAAGTTCTCACACCTATGTTTGATAAGAAATTTAGTGAGTATAGCTACGGATTTAGACCTAACCGGTATGCCGAGATGGCTATCATACAAGCCCTAGAATGGTTTAGGTGCCTGTCAGTGCGGCCAAGCTTAGGTCGTCATATATAGCGGGTGTGATTCCCGTCGAGCAAGAGTTAGCCACTCACTCGTAGCGAGTCTTGGAGGGTGTCGGGTAACCGGCACCTTTAAGCGTAGACAGTTAGATTGTGGGCCGAAAGCCAATTGAGGTTGAAGGATACGGGTTCCTGTCCCTCAGTACGTTCCGACGGACTGTTGGATGTGCTGCCAGTTTGGCTAACGTCTCCAGAAACAGTGTCATCGATCTTTCCACTTGAGGAAGGATTATTTGATCTCGTCATTTTTGATGAAGCGTC
>NZ_JAWRVL010000048.1:0-17787 GCF_036663595.1 Halalkalibacter lacteus | reverse complement strand
AATTCATCTCCCCCTTATCGTTGGGCTTCGCCCTTCACACGATTGAAGAGGGAGACTTCTTTCGGGACATGTTAAATCATGCATAAACGATAAAAAATGAACAAAGGCCAAACCCTTGGTAGAAAAGGGTTTGGCCTTTTGGTGTACTTCCGAAAATTATAATTATGTTAAATAGATTTGTATACAGTATTCATTAGATCCTTTGGGATCTTCTTCAACGAGCATCAATGTTTAATAAGGGTATTCGTAAATTTATGTTAAAGTAAATAGTTGTAAGGAGGGAGAGTTTTGAAAAAGAAATTAGCAATTATATTAAGTCTAATTTTTGTTTTATAGGTTGTTCTTCTGAGGTAGAAAGAGTTGTTAATAAATTTAAATCTGAAGTTGAAGGTAAATACAGTATTGTGGTTTTTGATGATAAAATGACTTCTGGAGAATACCAACGTAGTATCAATAATGACTTAATTGATGCGAATAAATTATGGAAAAAAATTCATTCTTTGTCTTATATTATATTAGATGAAAATTCTTCACATGATTATGATTATAAAGAAGCATTATCCTTAAATGAGTTCCCCGAAATTGTGGTTTTTGATTATAAAGGGATAGTTCTTCAAACAAATAAAGTTGAAGTGTTGGAAGAGTTTTTTCTTAATTAAAATAAAAAGCCTTATTTAAGTAACGGGTTACGTTAATTTAATAAGCAAGCACAAAAGGATCAGTTGAAGATCCTTTTTCAATAATAAAAAAGGATTCGTTTAGGTTTAAGATGATTGTAAAGATTGACATCGACACAATAGTGTATATACTCATAATTATGAGAGAACAAAATTCAACTTCAGATTTTTCAGGGACGACCGATTATGCAGCAGAGTGCGCTAGCTTGAATTTAAGAAAGGCGTCCCGGTTCATTACCAGTTTATATGATGAATATTTAAGACCAGTCGGGCTTCGGTCTACACAGTTGTCATTGTTGTTGGCACTTGAACAGGCCGGGTCTGTCACCGTTACATCTCTCTCCGAAATTCTTCTGATGGATCGTACCACATTGTCACGGGATCTCAAGCCGCTTGAGAGACAAGGCTGGGTGTCGATCACGGAAGGGGAGGATCGCAGGAAACGATTTATTGCTCTGACACCCGACGGCCGGGACCTTCTTAAGCGTGCGCTGCCGTTATGGGAACAGGCGCAAAATCGTATTCGAGACTATATGGGCGATGACCGTTATAAAGGTTTGCTTGGTCAATTGTCTGATATCGTTAAGCTGAACAGGCGAGATTAATGTTTGGTTCATCGCAGTTTAGAGTGAGATTAAGATGGGTTTTAAGAGATTTTATATGGAGTGGCGGGCATGATAGCCTTGTAGGCAAAGCTAGTTTTCCTTGCCAACTGGCCTCTTGGCTTATAAATCATGCCCTTTCGGTTTTGATAGTCTTTCAATCCTCCACTCAAAAATGCGAATAGCCTAATTTTTTTTCACGAAAAGGTGTATATACACTTAATATGAAAGGATGGATGAAAGTGTCTAAAAATCAACAAACATCCCACAGTTGTGCGTTACTACGAATCCTCTGCGTAATCCACCACTGAGAATCTTGTTGCACAATAAAGCAAGTAAAGCCACTATATAAATCATTTATAGAGAAAGGATTGATTTTTATGAAAATGGATTCCAACACAATACTCATAACGGGTGGAACATCCGGGATTGGATTCGAGCTTGCTGCTCAGCTCCTTCAGCTTGGGAACACCGTAATTATTACCGGGCGGGATCAGTCCAAACTGGACTTAGCCAAAAAGAAACTGCCAAACGTTCACACATTTCAGAGTGATGTAAGCGATCCAAAGGCAATTTCTGACCTTTTTGAAAAAGTAATTAGTCAATTTCCAGAACTGAATGTTCTGATCAATAACGCTGGGGTTATGCGTAAATTGAACTTTCATACCAAAGAGGTTGATTTAGTGGATTTCAGTAGCGAGATTGAAATTAACCTCAGTGGTTCGATCCGCATGGTGAACCAATTCTTATCGCATTTAAAGACGAAGAAATCCGCTGCGATTATGAATGTCTCATCTGCACTTGCATTTGTTCCTTATCCGGCAATGCCGGTATATAGTGCGACGAAAGCTGGTATTCATTCATTTACACAATCACTGCGAATCCAGCTGAAAAATACTAATATTAAAGTGTTTGAATTGGCGCCTCCAGCTATTCAGACCCCTTTAGTTGAAGTTTTTGATGCTGACGAGATCAAAGCCATGAAACCAATGGATGCCAATAAGATGGTTAGGTACACAATCAAGGCTTTGGAAAAGGATCGCTTTGAGATCCTGCCGGGCCAGAGCAGTGCGCTGAAGTTCATGAGTCGTGTTGCGCCTCAGTTTATGTTAAATCAGTTAAGCAAAAACAAGAGTTAACTATACGGAACATTGGTACGGATATGGACGAGGTTCTGTTTATTCAGGGGGATTTATATTCCAGCACATAAAAAATGGTCTATGTGGTCACAACTTATTGCGGGTTTCTTGTTGGTTATTTCGACAACTGGCTTTGCAAGATTGGCTTATGGAGTGTTAATGCCTTTTATGCAAGCCGACTTAAATACGAACTACACACAGGCTGGATTATTAGCAACAACGATCTCGCTTGGCTTTCTAGCAATTTCCCCCATAGCTGGTTATTAGCACTCAAGTTTGGAATGAAACAAGTCATTATGGCAGGTGGCTTTCTCGTCACAGTTAGCTTCCTTTTTCTTTCATTTTCGAACTCCTTTTATCTATACATGCTTATTATGTTTTTATGCGGGGCAGGAAGTGCTTTAGTCTTTTCCTCCATAATGTCCTTACTAGTCATCCAATTCCAAAAGAAAAAGGGATTAGTACTCGGTGTCTTATTAAGTGGGGTGGGTTCAGGAATGCTTCTTAGTGGTCTCATGACCACCTATTTGATTAGGTATTTTCCTGTATGGGAATGGAGGGCTATTTGGCTAATTTTTTCCATTGTCTCTATTTTATTCACACTACTCTCGTGGATCGTATTGAAAGAACCAGGAAAGAGTGTGACTAACAAAGATGATAGGAATCAAGGAGTCGCTCATGCCTACAAAAACCGAAAAATCCTTAGGGTAGGTATTATTTACTTTTTAATTGGCTTATCTTATCCCAATCCTTTTCCAAACATCATTTATGATACACTCTGGGATCAGCGAAAGAGTGGCTGGTAGTTTATTTTCAATTTCTGGCTTATTTACAATTGTTGGAGGTCCAATTTGGGGAATCGTTTCAGATAAAGTAGGGAGAAAAAAATCTTTACTCGTTGCTTTGGCTTTTTGTGTCATGGGAGGTATTATTCCAGTCGTCAATGATCACATAATAAGTTTTATGGTTTCGACAATTTTATTTGGTTTTTCCATTGGAGGTCTCATGGTTCTTGTCCAAGCGATGGCAGCTGAACGCTCTCTTCCTTATCTAATACCAGCCGTTTTGGGCTTCATAACCATTTTCTTTGCAACTGGTCAATTAGTAGGACCCTTTCTTGCAGGATCAATTATTGAGCATTTAGGGGGAGTTCGAGAGGCATATATCTTTGCCATATTCATATTTTTTACTGCCCTTATACTCACTTGTTTTGTAAGTGAAAAGGAGAAAGTTGTATTGGAAACATAAAACACAAACAACGTAAAGGGGAATGGATGATGGAGAATAAGATTAAACTAAATGCGAACAAGGAAATTTCAGTCCCACCTGTTGCAAAGTTAATTGGGTTTAATTTAGTAGAAGTTAAGAATGGAAAGTCCGTATTCACATTAAAGACAAAGGAAACGCATTTTAATCCGATGGGAACCGTACATGGTGGTATTCTATGTGATTTGGCAGATGCAGCAATGGGAGTGGCTTACGCTACATTGTTAGATGAAAGAGAAACGTATACAACGATCGAGTTGAAAATTAACTATTTGAAACCCGTATGGAAAACGACCTTAAAAGCTAATGCCATTGTAGTGAAAAAGGGAAGTTCCATTGGCCTTATCGAATGCACTATTTTTGATGAGAATGAGACATTGGTAGCGAAAGCCAGTTCAACTTGTATGACACTAAACGGAGAAAAGGCAATAAATAGATAGGTGAACTACTCACCACTTAGCTACGCTTGAAGTGGGAGCTTCTCACTTCCATGAAGAAAGCAACCTTTCTTCTCCATGAGCGTTACTTCGGGTAGTTCCTACCCTAGATGTCCGAAGAATCGGAGTTCTTTCGTACCTTGGATATTTTACGCATGGAAGGATCAGCTTGGTTTTCACATTTTTATTTCTCCATGCAACCTCATATATCCAGTTATCAAAGAACATCATAGCTATATTTTATGATAATACTAAATTTTGAGCTACCGCCCAACCGAAATTCATCTCCCCCTTATCGTTGGGCTTCGCCCTTCACACGATTGAAGAGGGAGACTTCTTTCGGGACATGTTAAACTATCGTTAATCACGGAGGGGTTTGCTATTCAACGCAGAGTCGTAATAACAGGCTATGGTGCCGTATCCTAATTAGGTGGCTCAGAAATCGGAGGGCTAAATACGGTAATAGAGAACCATAAATCCATATTAGAGAAAGGGTCGAGAAGCATAGAGACAGGCTATACGATACCTTTGGTTATAACCTGCTTGGATCGTTTTCGTCAAATTGCCAAGAATCATCTATTTCGTATTCTAGAGGAACCAGGAACTTCCATGCCGTAGTGGAAGATGAGCAGGCACCATGCAAAATGGGCAATCGACTTTGCCCGTGGCGTGAGGACAACGGAACTTTAGATAATTGCCGTCAGTGCAAATCCCATCGAGCAGAAAGGCGTTCCATACAACGACTAAGTCAAATGGAAATAGATTTTCTAACAGAACTGCTTAATGACGCCAAAAAGGAAGGGGGTATTCAAAATACTGACGATCTGAAGGCATTAGCAGTTTCATCTCAAGCGCCAAAGGCGGATTACAATATAAATGTGTATTAAGAGATGATTTCTTTTCTAAAATATTGGAACAACTTAAAGGTCTTTTGAAGTAGTTATGTGAAAAAGAATGACAGGGGAGTTTTGGTAATGGCACGAAGAGTTGTAGTAACAGGATATGGAGTCGTTTCACCGTTAGGAAATACAGTTGAAGCGTTCTGGAAGAACATAAAAGAAGGTAACTCAGGCATCAAGAAAATTAAATCTGATGACTATAACAATATTAGCACCAAAATTGCAGGTTATATTACCGACTTTGACGCAGAGCAATTTATTGATAAAAAAGAAAAGGAGAAATATGACTTATTCGTACAGTATGCTGTTGCTGCTGCTCAACAAGCCTTGGAACAGGCGAATCTAGATTTACAAAATGTTAATAAGGAGCGATTAGGGGTTTATATTGGTTCCGGTATTGGAGGAATTAATACTACATTAGATAATCATAAAGCTTTGCTTGAAAGAGGACCAAGAAAAGTTTCTCCATTTATGGTTCCAATGATGATCAGTAATATGGCGTCAGGAATAATATCTATAAAAACGGGTTTTAAGGGGCCTAGCTTTTCACCTGTTTCTGCTTGTGCAACAGGGAATCAAGCTATTGGGGAGGCTTTTTTAAATATTCGACAAGGTTATTCTGATGGTATATTAGCTGGAGGGGCTGAAGCTCCTATTAATCCACTAGCTTTTGCTGGATTCTCAAGAATGAGAGCAATGTCTACTTTTAATGATTTTCCAGAAAAGGCAAGTCGCCCATTTGACAGAGGGCGTGATGGTTTTGTCATGTCTGAAGGAGCGGGTGTTTTATTCCTGGAAGAATATGAACATGCGAGAGAAAGAGGAGCGACAATTTTAGGAGAAATCGTAGGTTATGGTTCCACAACAGATGCCTATCATATTACTTCCCCTGATTACAATGGGGCAGCAAATGCAATGAAATTGGCTTTAGATATGGGAAAGATTCGATTGACTGATGTGGATTATATAAATGCACATGGTACAAGTACCCCTGAAGGAGATAAATCAGAGACCAAAGCGATTAAAAGTGTTTTTGGTGCTCATGCTTATAACTTAAAGGTAAGTTCCACTAAATCGATGACTGGGCACCTTTTTGGAGCAGCAGGTGGGATTGAGGCTGTTATAACCCTTAATAGTATCATGGAAGATATAGCTCCTCCAACTATTAATTATGATATACCGGATGAAGAGTGTGATTTAGATTATGTTCCAAACCATGCAGTTAACATGAAAATAAACTATGCTATTTCTAATGGTTTTGGTTTTGGAGGACATAATGTAGTGTTGGCATTTAAGAAATTTTCGATATAGATAGGATTGAAGAAAAGGAATAATCGATAGGTTATATATTATTCTATTAAAATCTCTTCAAAAGCAATTTTAAAAGAAGAAGGTTTACCTAATGAATTTGTTGTATTGTGGACTGATTTCCATTATTGGCTAGTGTTAGACATCGTAAAAGCTTGTTTAACCCATCGGTGCTATACATTACGGAAGATTTTTCGGCTTACTAGTCTGAAAATGATAAAACTGTATAGGAATATATAAAAATAGCATATACTTTTGATGATTTTTTAAAGCAATTATTTCGTGTACCTCATTAGAGAATTCGATTTTTTTTGATTTTAATTCGCTTAACGTACAAAATTTCCGATTGTTGCTTCGGACCCCTTATAAAGAAGGAGATTTAATTAACTAACATAAGAAAGTTGATTCCTTATCGTACAGGAAATCGACTTTTTTTAGGTTGAATTTCACAATTCGTGTTTCTTTAATGCTATTTTTGATATCGTGAAATTTGGAAATAAAAGTAAGCCTATGATCCATTTTTACACGTATCTCGGCAGAACCCCTTAAAGTGAAATTAAGCAAAATAAAAATGGATATTAATGCTAAAATTAATGTGAGATTGTGAAAATTTACACTTGAACTAACGAATCAGTTTATTTGAAGAACGTATAAAAAAATCTGCTCCCTACGGAACAGATTTTTTTATTAGTTATAAGAAGATAAGTAAAGTCCCTAAAGCTAATGCTAAAAGGAAGACTTGCCATATTTGCCATTTGAATTTAAACAATAGACCAAGCATTATGATAGCAATAACAACACTTCCCCAATCAATAAAGACTTCTAAAGATAGTCGTATTAAAAAACTAGCGATAAGACCAACAACAGCTGCACTAACGCCTGCTAAGTATAATTTTAGCTTCTGATTCTCTCTAATTTTATCGAAAAAAGGGGCACCTAACAACACCACTAAAAAGGCAGGTAAAAAGATAAAAAAGGTTGCTAGTGTAGCTCCCCAAAAACCATATGCTGCAAATCCAACGAATGCTGCAACCATAATTAATGGACCAGGTGTTAATTCATTAATAGCTAAACCATCAATATATTGTTCAGTTGTTAGCCAGCCATAATTATCAACAGCTTCAAATTGTAACAACGCTAGAACCGTATATGCTCCACCAAAGCTAAGTGCACCAATTTTTAAGAATAATAGGGAAAGGCTAGTTGGTATCGAAGCGGTCCCTGCTGAGGCGACTGCTAAAAATGGAAGACTGTTAAAGCTGAATACTCTATTATTAAATGAGCGAACTAGTATCATATATACTAATCCCATTACCAATAGTAAAAGGATTAAGTCAATTTGAGTAATAAAAGTTAAAGTTAACATGAAAAGAGTAATAAATATTTTCTTTCCGTCTTGTAATACCCCAAACTTGTTTGCTATTCGATAAAGACTAAATAAAACAATCGCAACCATCGCTGGCTTAACACCGTATAATAAGCCTTGTGCAATATCCGAGGTAGCTGCATATTGAAAGTATGCCCAAGCCAAAATGGTGATTAAGACGAAGTTAGGCAACATAAATCCCAGTCCTGCTAAAAAACCACCTAAATAACCGCGTTGTCTATATCCAACATACATACAAAGTTCAGCTGCCTCTGGTCCTGGTAACATCCCACATACAGCAAAGGCATCTCGAAATCGTTCATTATCGATCCATTTTTTCTTTTCTACCGCGTGTTCATGTATGACTTGTATTTGTGCAGTAGGACCACCCCAACCCTGTAATCCAATAAGGATATAGGTCCAAAAAATGTTCCATAAACTAGGTTTTTCCACTTTTTTTCTCTCCCATTATAATTTATTATTTCGTTTTATCATTGCGTATAAAGCTTCATAAATTATAAATCCTTTTTCTAAAGCCTCATAATCATCCTTGCTATTTAGGCTGATTCCATCACAAATAAAATCAAGCCCAGGTGCAACAGGCTCTAAAAAAATTTCTTGTACCGTATCTGCTTCATCTACAATTTGTGCAATTTTATTTAGGATGGTATCTTCTAAGCTGTAATCTTCTATTAAAGAATAAAATGAACATCGTCCATTTCTGTGAGAAAACTCTGCCCCTGGAATATCGAATCCCCTTGCACCATTAGGAATTTCTTGTTCGCCTTCAGGGATAAAAGTAAATTCAGCTTCTTGATCAATATACTTTTTAATTAACCAACAACAAGCCATACGGTCCACTCCAATGTTTTCCCATGTAACCCACTTCATTTTAACTCACTCCTTTGTTGTATTATTTTTTCGCGTACTTTTAATTCCACCGGGGACTTGAAATAATCAATTCTTTTTATTCGTTGGTATTTTTTTGACAAAGAAATCAAATCAATGTTTTCTCCATCGAGTTGTTTTAGAAGTTCAATATAACTTTCATTGATTTGTTCAATAAATAACTGTCTTATTTCTTTATCAGACAATCCAAAGTGAAGTTGTGATTCCCACATAGTTGCTTCTCCGCCTAAATCCTTAATCTCAACAGTTAACCATTGAAATTGTTCATATGTATAAACATTATTAGGTAAAAGCCATATAGCATCATGTAAATGAAAAGACCCTAAACTTTTTAGCTTCCTCCAGACTTTTACCCTTGGAGAACTAGGCTTTCTAGGCATTTTATAAGTGAGGTGTAGCCAACTAACCAATATTTCACCTCCTGTTAATGTAACCACGGTTACATTATACTTTAATTTCAACTACATTTATAGAGTGGATT
This sequence comes from Halalkalibacter lacteus, assembly GCF_036663595.1. Classification (NCBI taxonomy): domain Bacteria; kingdom Bacillati; phylum Bacillota; class Bacilli; order Caryophanales; family Bacillaceae; genus Halalkalibacter; species Halalkalibacter lacteus. The sequence goes on along the minus strand of NZ_JAWRVL010000048.1, from coordinate 8,703 downwards.
TACATGTCTTCTTCAAGTAAAAGAGGCAATCCTTGAATAAGCGTATGAAGATCATACTATAGATTTGAAATAAAGTTTAACCGTTTATAAAAAAGTTGCGATGTTTTTATAAAAGTCGCACCGTTTCAGAAGCCGAATTCTTTAATAAACATTGTTATATAGGGCTTTCTGAAATATTTTGATCAAACTTTTTTATAAAAAATGCACATTAATTCACAAAGCAAGACTCCGTTTTGATCAATCTTTTTTCCAAACGGAGTCTTTCAAGTTAACGTAAGATGTGGGTTTAAGAGGTATTTTTGAACAAACTTTATTTTAAAGCTACAAATACATGGCCTTTAAGCGGTCTTATTCATTTTAAAACAGTAGCCTTGAACCCTTATCGCAATTTATTCAAATAAAAAATGGAACAAGCACTGCACAATGGACCTATGAATAATGAAATCTTTCAGACGGCTCAATTGTTTATGAATGGGACACAAACAATCGTCTCAGAAAAGTAAAAAATGCCACTACTTTTCCTTTGTGGCAGAATAGTGGTACGTTGAAGCAGACTGCCGAATTGGGTATGATCGGTCACCATATAAACAGTGTTAAAAGCTAACCTCAATGGGCTGGACTTGCAAGGAATGTTAGGTTTGTTACGCCAAAACAACACTATAGATTACATGGAGGAAATTGGAGAAATCAAACCACTGGGAAATTCATTAAGAGAAGGTGATAATAAAATGGATTATAAAGAAGAAATTTTGAAATTCTTGGAAAAATATAAAAGCTATGGTTTTAAGACATTAAAAAATCAGACCATATTAATTAACAGACACAATGAAAATGGGGTTGAAGATTGGAAGCATATTATTTATCATCCATTGGATAAGCAAGGAATCGATTTACTTGAAAAGGAGAGGAATAAGTCACTACCTCTAAAATATAAAGAATTTCTTTCGTATTGTAACGGGTGTTATCTATTTAACGGAAATTTTTATATCTATGGAAAAGCATTTTTAGAAAAAGGGATGTCTCGAGAAGAAATGTTATACCAACCATATGATTTAATAGAGGAAAGTGAAGACCCTCCTTGCAAAATTTTTGATGATTTATTTTATATTGGGGGTACACCGGAAACCATATTTGTTTTAGCGATTGATGAAAGTGTTGTAGAGTTAAAGAGACGTTCCGGAAAACTTGTTTCTAGTTATGAAAGTTTTGATAGCTGGTTAACTAAAAAATTGAGGACCACAGAAATGTTATCATTTCATGAGTGAAAATTCAAAGAAAGTATCGGTCTAATTCTGATCGATACTTTCTTTCATGTCGTTTAGTGAATTAAAAAGGACAATAGGTTCCCAATCACCAGCCCCATGCTCTGCAGTTAATATAGGGTATCCTTCTTGTGAAGTGTCGATAATTAACGGATCTCCAAGCTCTTCTTCATAACCAATAACCACCCAGCCATGCTGCCAATCTCCTTCATTATTTTCTGTCAATGAATTTCCTTGTTCATCAACGCTGTACCCTAATTGTGCGTTTTCAATTTCATTTTCTTTGAAAAGAACAAAAATAAGACTGACTGATTCACCATAATTATCTTGAGCAATAACTTCGAATTCACCCCCGTTCATTTTCAACAAGAATTCTTTCAAAGTAATATTTTCCTTATTGTACAAAGAAATGCCTCCTCAGGGTCAATTTTGTTGATGAATAAATTATATCACTTCCTACAATTTTAAATGTTCATAGTTATTTGACCTAGAAAAAAATATATATTTATAGACCAAAATACGGGAGAAAATTCCCATACTGTAGAATTATCTTTAACGCAAGTCTAAGTATTTTCTTCCAGGCGGTGGAAGAGAAAACAATGAAACGCACGAAGAATGTTTAAAAAGAGAAGCCCTTGAAGAAATGGGAATGGATATTAAAATAGGTCAATTTATAGGGTGTGCCCGAAGATGTTTTTATTCTACAAATGAATATAAACATTACCTTAGTGAAGGATATTTTTATTTATGCGATACAGGTAGGCAAATAAGTAAACCAACCGAAGTCGATCACTTTCTAAAATGGATTGAACCAAACCAAGCAATTTGAAAACTTGTTTCATGAACATCAAAGTTAGGCAGTAAATGAAGCATTAAGACAATTATAAAGCCTATTGAACTACGGGAGTGTTTCTTTAATAAGGTCTTTGAAACGTGTTTCCGCAAAACGGGCGCTTTCCTGGAACAAGGATTAGCGCTTATTATCATTTTAGGACCAGTTAGTTGAAGAAAAAATGGTAAAATTTAAAAAATAAAATGAGGTGTGGATATGCTTTTCAATGACTATATAAATGAGAATTTTTCTAACTTAAAACTTAGACCACCTTTGTTTTATAGCTGGGGAATTGGTATTCGGTTCGAACTAGGGGTAGAGGGGAATAGAGAGTATGATTATGAAAACAGTCCTTATGTACAAGGGGTATATGAAAGAGCTATAACTTTATTTAAGTCATTACATTCACAAGATGAGGAAATTTTTGTTGTAGTAGATGTGAATGATTTTGGAGACGGAAGAAGCTATAAACAGAAAGCCAGGGTTTTTTCTCCATATGTCTATGAAAGATTAGTCTTGTATAAGTTAAAGCATACAGAAATACCTTATATTTTCCCGGAAGACAATGAAGATGGAAAATATAAAACGCATAGATTTACTCTTAAATGTAAAACATCTGATATTAAATACATTCCATTGTTAAAAGCTATATGTAATCAAGATTTAGGAATTCAACCAAGTATTTTTCATAGGATATATTTTTTAAATATCAAGAGAGCAACCATTTTTCATGTTTATGATGATAGAGGTTGTGATTTGCTTGCTACTTCGCCTGAAGCAATACAAGATATTTATAACAAATATAACGATTGGATATTAGATTACGACAGGAATGAAATAGATAAGGTATTTAAATAAGGATTTTCCATTCTTCAACTGGTGCTTATCTTGAATAAGGTTTAAGCATTGATCTTCCACAATCGGGCGCTTTTGTTGAATAAACAAAATGATAAAAGGCTGAAAATATGCAAGTTTTTATTCATTTTTTGCATATTTTCGGCTTTTTTCTATTCAAAAAACATACTGCCATAAACAGCATTTTTTAAATGCCACCAACAGAAATGCCTCTTAAAATGGTCGGCAGGCTGCGTATAGGCGCGACCTGGCTAGCTCTACCAAAGTATATTTTGATTATTCATGATCTTACGTATTTTATGTTTTTTCTTACAGTACAGGTAATCGACTAAAACGTGTCTAAATTGTGTCTAAACGTACAATTTTTCACTTTTGGTAACGTGACCCCTAATATGATATTATTTTATTTTCTATCAGATATGATGAAGGGTTTCAAGCGTTGAAAAATGAACTGGATGAATTGTTAAGCAAGGATTAGTCGGAGGAGGAAACACATGAATTATGTAACACAATAGGGGACTATTCAAACTCCTCACCGCACCTCACATACTCAGTATAAACCATAAACTTGAGCCCGCTTCATTCTCTATTGCCACAACTTCCTGTGACAACAAAGTTCCGTCTCCCATACATACAGATCATTTGTACGTACAAAGAACATAAATACGTAATAAGATAATAAGAACGTAAAAAAATAGTAATTAGAGTGTTGTTGGGGTTGATGGGGAGGAGGAATGATGTGGGATATCTCCATTCAATAAATCCCCTATTGTGTTATATAATGTGGTAATATATAAGGAGCATTCTTCTTTTTTAAAGAGGATAATTCATGAAACATATCTCTTGCGAAAATCCCACATCATCAAGTGGGTTGTTTATATACGATTTAGAAAAAACAAACAATGAATTAATAGAACTGATTGAACATCATTGACTTTCTACAAACTTATTATCTAAACTCGTTTAAATGGAAGAAGGAGGCATTGGAGGATGACTAAGAAATTAAATCTTAAACAATGCTTACAGTGGTTATCTCTTGTAGAACTTAAACAACAACCACTCACAGCGGACGAGTGCTACGAGTCTTTACACAACGTCCTTCCACCACCACCGCAACCAGGTAGTCCAACAAGACGTTTTTCAAAAGATAAAGTGCGATCCTATTTAAAAGACCTCGAATCCAATGGGGACATTATCTCTGTCTCTAGCGTGGTCACCAGTTATTCGATCACTAAAAAAGGGTATGAGAACGAGCTACAACTGAGTCATTCTTTATTGAAACGGATTAGAATCGTTCACCAGTCACTTCATATTATTCAGGAACGGGTAGGTGGGAGGATGGATACACCTCCCGTTATGGTACCAAAGGAAGATCGCGAATTTGTGCGATCTTTATTGTCTGTAAAAGATGTCGTTCGTTATTACATCTTAGATGCTCTACAGCACGAACCGAAACAATCTCTTACAGAACTTCAAAAAAACATGCTTTCTTCTTATGGGTGGACGTGTAGCCCTTCGTACTTTCTTTTGATTGGCCGCAATGAAATGAGTGAAGGTGTAGATGAATTTGATGACCCGCTTGAACATCCAGTTATTCTCCTTCAAAGCCAATATGAGGGAAAATTAAGCAGACGTAAGATTAGGACCTATTCTATATCTGAGCCGATCCTTGCAGAAGAATGGAAAGAGATTTATAGGAGGGATGCTGCTGAAAGTATTGGAAAAGCCATCACCTTTACAAATAATCTTTTGAGTTTGCTAGGATACGATAAATCATAATCTTGTCGAAAGGTAGGGAACCTCATGAGTGATATTAACAATCTCGTCCTATCAGGGCGATTAACCGACGATCCGCAGCTCTATTACGTTAAGAAAGGCAATGAGCAAGTACCTGTTTGTAATTTCAGTGTCGCATCTGAGGATAAATTCGGAAGGACTAGTTTCATCCCTGTTATTGTATGGAGAAATTACGGAGAATCGGTTGCGAATTATCTTGAAAAAGGGCAAGAAGTGATTGTAAGCGGAGCAATCTATAGCCGTAAGGATAAAAAAACCGGACGGACATTTGTAGAGGTTCATGCAAACGAAGTAAAGTATGGCAATAAACCGGGTGTGACACATGACAATATTTGATGAGTTGATCGTGAAGCTATGTGAGCCCTTTCGAAAAGAAGTACATGAGCCTCGATATGACGGACATGGGACGTATATTCCTATTCATGTGTACCTTCAGCGTCTAAATGCTGTAGCAGGAGAGAACTGGTCCCATGAACGGATTGGTGAACCCACCTTTTATATGGAAGATCGTATGGTACATACTGTTGTTAAGGTATCGATTTTGAATCGCTCACACATGGGGGAGGGCTTTTCAAAATTTCAAGTAGATGATAAAGGGCGTATTATCAACCGTCATTATGCGATTCGATCAGCTACAAAAGATGCAATACGAGATGCAATATCCTTTTTTGGTATTGGGAAGTCTTTTAATGAAATGACCAGGGATATAGGTGTTGCTTCTAATCATTTACAGGAGAAAGAAAATAGGGTTAGTGACATTATTGATAGACATTGTATGAAATGTGGAGCAAGACTTTCAGATCAAGACGTTGAAGTTCTAACGAAGTATAAAGTTAAATTTGATTATTGTAATGAGCATATACCTAAGCATTTTAAGAAATAGTTGATAATTCAACTTAATAGGAAGAAGAAATATAATGGAATGACAGGAGAAAGAAAGAAAGAACGAACGAATGATTGATGAGTCGAAGTAGCAGCATCAAAATAAAATGAATAGTTTAAGAAGACTTTATGACTTTTAGAAAACGTCCTCATCACATGTAATGACTTTCAATCTTTCAGGGAAAATGTACAGATAGGATTATATTCTTATGAACCTGTTTGAATAAAATAAATAAAATAAAAGTAAGCATACAATCTCTTGATTGTTTTACAAATTGATTTAATTGTTTTACAAATTGATTTAATAGATTTCTTGTTTTGTTGTTTTCAGGTCTTTAAATCCCTACTAATACTAGTATTCTAATAGAATAATCTCACACATAGGGGAGTAAACCCTCACACATAGGGGAGTGAACTCTCACGCATAGGGGAGTGAACTCTCACACATAGGGGAGTCAAACTCTCACACATAGAGGAGTGAACCCTCACACATAGGGGAGTCAAACTCTCACACATAGGGGAGTGAACTCTCACACATAGAGGAGTCGAACTGCCACACATAGGGGAGTTAAACTTTCGCACATAGAGGAGTCGAACTGCCACACATAGGGGAGTTAAACTTTCGCACATAGGGGAGTCGAACTGCCACACATAGGGGAGTCTTAAGCTTATATAGAGGTATTTTTAAGTGATATATTATCCATATGTACCATTTCCCCTCTCAAAATAACCAATTAATGGATAATCATCACTTTAATCTGCATTTTTTTGTAAAGATACTCCTCAAAGTGTGGTAGTTAATGAAATTTCATTCCTTAAAGTGTGATAGTTAAACGTTCTCCTTAAGAAAATTATCCATGAACTAAAAATTACTCCTCTAACTGTGATATTTAGCTGTAATTTCCTTATGTATTTGAGATGATACTAACATGAAAATTGAATTTAATAGTGTTTTACATTCCAATTAAATCCTTTATTCATTTAAATACTCTTTAACTCTCACACATAAGGGAGTGGATTTTTATTTTTTCTTCAACTATAGTTGAAGAAAGTGATTCAACGTGAGGTAGAGGTGATTTAAAATTATGAAAGCTGAACAACTTGCCTTGTATGAGTCAAGAGTTTCACCTGAATACATAGTAACGCAATCTAATAGTTTAATTGAAACTCCGCAAAATTTAACACTTCAGGAAAAGCGAATTATTCTCACACTGGCTTCACTAGTTCAACCAGGAGATAATAATTTTCGTATACACAGAATTAAAGTAAAAGACCTCGCTGATATAATTGGTATTAAAGAGAAAAATTTCTATAGTAAGGTAGAAGATGTGGTAGCAAAATTACAAAATAAAACCTTGTCCATTGAAAACGAAAGATCCAAATTAAATATGCATTGGTTATCTTCAAGTGAGTATTTTAAAGGACAAGGTTACGTTGAGTTGGAATTTTCTGAGAAGTTACGCCCCTTTTTATTAGAGCTTAAACAAAGTTACACTCCCTTTAAATTAAGGAATGTACTAGGTTTACGTAGTGAATACTATATACGAATCTATGAGTTGCTTAAACAATATGAAAAGGTAAAAAAAAGAGTATTCTCATTGGAGGAATTGAAATTTAATCTAAACATTCCACCGAATAAGTATGAACAATACTCTCATTTAAAAAACCGTATAATCCTAAAAGCACAAGTCGAACTTCGAGAAAATACGGATTTAATGTTTGATTTTGAGGAACAGAAGAAAGGCCGAAAAGTTGTAGGCATAGCTTTTTTCATTAAGAAAAACCGTAAAATATTAAAAGAAGTCCTAGAGAAAGAATCTCCAGATTCTACCCCAGCTGAATTATTGATTCGCTTTGGAATAAGACCGGATAAAGCTCGTGAAATGGTTAAACTTTATTCTGAAGACCATATCAGAAGTAATATCAGGTACATTTTGGATAACAAACAGCACGAGGATATTGATAATATTAGTGGCTATATTATTGCTGCTATAGAAGATGATTATGCAAGCGTAGAGAATAAACCTTCACCGATAGAACCAAACAAGGAAACTCTATCTTTAGAATTACTAAACGACTGGATGGTCAAGAAGTATCACAGATCTACAGAAGTGGTGACGACATTTCTCTTAGAGGAACATGTGTTAAGTTTTCTTATTCAAAATGGTGCAGATGAACAAGAGGCAAAAGACTTCTGGAAAGAACATACAGAAGAAATCAAACGGATGGTTAAAGAAATCGTGCAGAGTAACAGAAATCGTAGTGGGAGTAAGAAAAAAAGATAGTGAAATTTGAACTCCCCCCTACTTATCTGGTATGTCAACACTAAATCAAGTAATTTTTTTAAGGGCTAAGTTTCGATATCCTACTGGGCTTAAATAGCCAAGTAGGATATTATTGTACCAATTGATATAATCAAAAAGTTCAAGATCCAGGTGGTGAAGGGTGTGGAAATGAGCTCCATTGATTAATTCAGTTTTTAGAATCTTAAATGTCGCTTCTGCCACTGCATTATCATAAGGGTTTCCTTTATGACTCAATGAGCGTTCAATCTCAAATTCACTTAATAATTCATCAATGCCAACGTTCTTAAACTCAGATCCGCGATCTGTATGGAATAGTTTCACGTTCTCTAATGGCCGATTAACCGTTGCGAAGGCACGTTGAACTAAAGCTGCGTCTTTGCGTTTTCCAACGCTGTAACCAACTATTTCTCTATTATATAGGTCAATTAAAAAACAGACGTAATTCCAGTGCTGGCCTACTTTGACATACGTTAAGTCACTCACCAATACAGACATCTCTTCATCTACTGCAAATTCCCGATCTAACACGTTTCCAATGAATTCTTCATTGAGGCGGGAGCTCATTGGTTTGTAGGACGGTTGTGCATATTCGATTGAATTCCAAGTTCCTCCATTAATCTAGCTATGCGACGTCTAGAAACCTTGTGACCAGCTTTTAAAAGGTTTCCTTTTATTTTGCGAGTTCCATATACTTTACGGTTTTCGTTAAAGATCTTTAGTATTTTTTCTTTTAATTCTTGTTCTTCTTTAGCCTTTTCTTTTTCTTTTT
>NZ_JAWRVL010000047.1:0-18426 GCF_036663595.1 Halalkalibacter lacteus | reverse complement strand
ATAGCGCCATTCATCTCCCACCTAAAATTCTATCGAATTTTTGAGGAAGGAGACTTCTGGCTATAGTTCGTTAAAGAAAATCGCCAATGAGCTAACAGCAGCAATAAAACGTAACATCTCTATTGATTGGCATGTAAGGACGAGCGCCCAAGCGGGAATGAGACGAATTATTAAACGCCTACTAAAGAAATACGATTATCCACCAAAACAAGTGAAGAATGCTCTTGATGTAGTTATGAGACAAGCTGAACTGATGTGCGGAAACGTTAAGGTAGAAGATATGCAAGCTAAACGAGAGACAGAAAACAAATGAGACAACTGTCTCCTCCTTATTAATCTCCCACCCCATTTCTTTTTGATAAAAGCGATACGCAAGTGAAAAATTTAGGAATAATTTATAAACCTATTATCCCAAACTTGACTAAGAGTCTAAGAAAAAGATGAAGAAAAATGGTATAATTTGGGAAATATTGTTGAATAAAAGGGAGCAATATATTGGAAACGAAAATTATCTCTAAAAAAGAAGCACTAGATATTATTAATGAAGATGAAACCCATTTCTTAGATTTGAAAAGTAAGGATATTAATGGTAAGAAACTTCAAAGAATTGTAACTGCCTTTGCAAATGCGGACGGTGGAGAAGTATATGTAGGTATTCTTGATGAAAAAGAAAAAGTCATTCGACCATTTGACCGGTGGGTTGGTTTTAAAAATCAAGAAGAAGCTAATCAGCTTATTCAAACCATTACCTTAGATATTGAACCTTCTCCTCAGATGGATATTGATTTCTATAAAGTAGAAGAAAGTGAACAAGGACTTGTTTTAAAAATTAGTGTATTTAAAAGTGCTGAAATTCATTATACTTCAGAGAAAAAGGCATTTGTAAGGAAAGGTGCTCAAAGTCTTCCTATTACTGGTAGAGAAATTACTAATTTACAATTATCCAAGGGATTAATATCATACGAAGACCAATTGATATCTGGCTATGTTGTAGATGAATTACTAGAGTCAGAGGAATTAGAGAGATTTTTAAAATTTTATTCACCCAGAATGGATACGTTCGACTATTTGAAGAAGCAGAGGCTGGTACGAAGGGATAAAAATAACTATTATCCTTCTATTGCAGCAGTGCTTTTATATTCAGATAATCCATCAGCAATTTTGTCAAAGAAATCTGCAGTAAAAGTAACTCGTTATGATACTACTGATATTGAACCTAAGAGGGAACACTTAAAGGAACAATTTACTGTGGAAGGTTGTTTAATGACCCAAATAAAAGACACTTTAAAATATGTCAAAGAAATAATCGAGTCCGTAAATATATTCGAAAATGGAAAGTTGGAAAAGGCGAAATATCCGATTGAGGCAATACAAGAAATTGTAGTCAATGCCGTAATACATAGAGATTACAATATTTCAGATGACATTCACGTAATAATATTTAATAACAGAATTGAAGTTAAAAATCCAGGTCGTTTACCAGGATATATTACAACTCGAAATATCTTAGAAGATCGTTTTGCGAGAAATCCAACAGTTGTTCGCTTATTAAATAAGTATCCAGATCCTCCTAATAAGGATATAGGTGAGGGGTTAAACACCGCATTCCAAAAAATGCAGGAAATGAGGTTAAAACCTCCAAGAATTGAGATTGATAATAACAATGTTATTGTTACTCTACCCCACGAGACACTCGCTTCACCAGAGGAAACAGTAATTGAATATTTAAAAGAAAATGATGAGATTAATAACAGAACTGCAAGGAAATTATGTGGAATATCTTCAGAGAATACTATGAAAAATGTGTTCGTAAAACTGAGAGACCATAAGATAATAGAGAAGGTTCCTGGAAAAAAGGGTTCTGCAACTGCTTGGAGATTAAAGGATAAAGAAGATTAACTTAACATCAAATTTAAGCGAATGTTCTCTTACCAGACCGGTAATATAATCTCTAAATCCAAGATTGTAGTAAATTTGGGAGCGGTTTGATAATCCGTTCCTTTTCAGATGAAATCTGCTTTAGATTATTGTAGGTTGCAACTTTCTATTTATAGGTAACTCATTTTAAAATATCTTTTGCCGTTTTAAGGACTTGAGAGGGTGGGGAATAATATTAGATAAGATTAATGCATTACCAGAAAAAGTGGCTTTTTCTATGATTGGAGCAAGATATGACTTATTCTCCTGAAGCAATAGCACAGCTTGAACATTCAAAAGAGTTTGCGCGTTTACATCAAAAGTTTCATCAATTTAACCCTTTAAAAGTGTTACGTGTCGATCAGTTTGAAATTCGACATTCAAACGTACTAGCATGGTTATTAGATCCAAATGAAAATCATCAACTAGGGAGTTTTTTTGTGAAAAAACTATTGTCACGTTTAGTGACACGCACTGAAAATGAAGATAAATTAGAAGGTTTTGATTTTCTTTCCTATCTTTATGCTTCTTTTTCAGATGCTGAAGTGAATCGTGAAGTAAAAACAGAAACTAATCGTTACATAGACTTGTTGGTAGTCGTACCTTCACAAAGGCTTGTCTTTGTTATTGAAAACAAATTTCATGCGGGTGAATCTCATGGACAACTTGAAGATTACCTTACTTATGCACGCAGTTACTTTGGAGAATATACCATTATTCCGATTTTCCTAACCCTTACAAGTGATTCACCGTCGTATCCAGATTATTGGATAGTGGATTACCACGATGTTTTAGAAATCATCACCTTACATTTAGAATTACATCGGGACGCTATTTCTGACAATGTCTACGAATTTTTAATGTATTATACGGCCATTTTACAGGAAGAACTTGTTCAGGATGAAGAGGCGATTCAGCTTGCTCTTGATGTTTATCAAGTCAATCAAGCTGCCATTGATGTATTATATCTTAGTCAACACCACGTATACCGCAAACAACCACGTTATCACCAGCTGTTTCAACAGGTGGATGGATTCACAAATAGTCATCAAGAAGCATTAAAAAGAATATATGAAAAAAAGAAACAGACTATTGACTATATTTTTAAAATGGGCAGTAATGTTCTTCGAGAGGCATTTTTATCCTTTGTTCAAATAGAGAAAATACCACAGGAGTCCTACAAAGCACATGTTCAAGCACCAAGCTTTATTTTACCTGAGTGGGTTGACTTTGTAGAAACAATTGGAGAACCTGAACAGGGGTATTGGCTTGGACATGGTTTGATTATTTGGTTTGAACGAACTTGGGATGAACGGTTAAAGGTTAATATAGAAGTAGGGCCCATACCTTTTGAAGAAAGACTAAAGCTTTTAACGGCGCTTGAATTCCAAGGTATATCTTTTCGAACATCAGCAAAATTAGAAGGTAAGAAATATACAAAAATTCATACGCAAACAACCGAGGTTTTAGATTGGGCGAATAAACAAGAGATCCTTGAGGGAATGGAACGTTTATACCATGATCCAGACATAAATTCTACGTTTAAAAAGATTGCATTAGCTGTGGAAACCATGGAGAAAGAGGCGGATGAACAGATTGAAAGTGTAGGTTCCGATGCCTACAGTGTTGCAGGCAAGATTTCAAGAGGAGCATTTTTGAAATTTGTTGAAAGTCATGGAATACTCGAAGACCATTATCGAATTCAGGCTCGTAACGCTGCATTTCTTATTCCGACGTTTCGGGAATTAGAAAGTACATATGGGGTTGCACGTGAAAAATGGTGGTGGCATAATAGTACGTTCACTTTTTGGTTTGAACGGCTGAAGGATGACCGACTAAAGCTGATACTGGAGCTTGGTCCATTGCAGCCTGAGTATCGCTTAGCAATTACTGAAAGGCTTGAAACATTAGGTATATCATTTTCAAAACAATCAAAGCAACCAACTGCTAGATATACTCGTATATTTTCAAAGTCAAAAGTCGTAACTAATTGGGATGAAGAAGAAGTAATATATGAAGAGATGGAAAGATTGTTTAGTGATCCCAAAAATCAAGATATCTTAAATAAGATTGAGACTTTAAAAAATCCTATGCAATCGGAAAACCATTGAGATTGAATGTTTCTTTGCTAATGATAAACTGTACCGCGTCAACTCGATAGTAATATTCAAAATGGCCAGAAATCCCTACAGATTTCTGGCCACTTTTTAAACGTTTAGGGTACCACCGTTGATCCTTAGCCACTCTTTTCGGTGTTCATAGTCGGGCAGCAGCATTCGTAATGTCTCCCAATATTCTTTCGAATGATTCATATGTTTTAAGTGGACCAGTTCATGAGCTAATACATAGTCAATAATCGAGGTAGGTGCTAAAAAAATTCGCCTATTCAATAAGGCCTAATCACAGGGTTGCTGCAGTAGTCCGTCAGATCATTTACATAAAATGCCTATCCTGCTCTGGATCTACCTTGTCTGCTCCCTATATTTAGTACTAAAACGTTCATTTGTGGGATCAACTAACCTATTCGGTAACAGGAAAACAACCATTTCATCGGTGTTAAGACTTATGTGACGGATTAGAGCAGTAACCCTGTGATCAAGCCCAATAAAAAGAATTGGCCTACTTTTCATATTAGTAATATATTGTTTCAAGTAGTCTAATAAACTACTTAAATATGAATCGTAGTTTGACATAGCTCTACCCTCCCTTACAATTTGATAATAATTCCATTTTATCATTGGTGCGGCTTTTGTACTACAGATTCTGGAAGGAAAATGTTAGTAGGTGTCGAATAACAATTAAATTGGAGGTTATATTATGAGCAGAGGTTTAGAATTCCCAACTTTATTGATTAATCATTTAATCGACAAAGGCGCTAAAGAAGAAATTAGTTTGGTTGAAGAAAAATCCTTAAACAGAACGCTTTTTACTTATTTAGGTGAAAAGTACGATATACCTGATTTATTTGACTTTGCAAAAAAGCCAGAAACTGAAGAATATCTTGAAGAATGGTTTAATACTTACAACGGCACTGATTACAGAAGAAAATTCAATGTCGAAAGCAACGGATTGAATTTACTTATTGCAGCCTTAATATTTGCATAAACATTAAAACCACCAGTTTCGATTTGCTGGTGGTCTATTTATTGTCATATAGGTTTCTAATTTAATTATCAAAAACAAATTCAGCTGTAACTTTAGAATAAAGTTTTATTAGAATATGGCTCGAAACGTTGAAAAATCGTTCATTGATTAAGTTTTCTTTATAAAAAACCAAATATCTTCTGGAGCATGGCAGCATCCTTCGTCATTTGATAAAAAGATATCCTACGTAACGTATGAGTGCCAATAGTATCATTAATACGCGCAGCATCATTAATGATCTTCCACGCTTGTACCCGACTAATTGGCTTCTGTCCTTTTCTCGATAGAAACAAGTAATCAGAATCAGCCATGTTGCGGATATACTTCTAATTTCACTCTTCAAGGTGGGTGTCATCTTGATTCGTTTGACTTTCACAGCGTACCTACTTCTACTCAATTCGTTAAATTAAATAGAACACTATTAAACAAAACGTTAAATTCATTTTTTGATATACTTCAAAATAAATAGAAAAACCCTTGATATCAAGGGTTTTTCCGTTTTTTTTACTATTATATGAATGTAACAAAATATCTATTTTGTTAGATTCATTATTCAGCTTTCTGAAATCACTAGTTGAAGAAATGATCTCTTATTCTTTAATCCTTGAAGGAATAAAACAGGCTTAAGCCTGTCAATCGTTACTAAATGGTATTTCTATATTGGGTGTATTTGCACAAAACCCCGAAAAGGTGGATTAGGGGTAGCGTCACATACCCATCAAGCTAAGTTAAAACAATACCGCCAAACAGAAAGAAAAGGATACCTATTGGTATATCGTTGAAGAGATGAAGCAAGACGGTCAATTACCATCATAAACATGGGCGTTCTTTCAATGTGTGTAGCTAAATTCTTCAACCAACATTCATTTTTTTAAAGGCATTATTAATATTAGAGGAATTAAATAATGCTTCATGAGGATGTATATTTAGGTTTAAATGCTGTTGGAAAGCCTTATGTTCAACCATGAAAGCATAAATAGCTTTATCAATTGTAAACATTAAAATATTATGATTAATAATTTCCATAGGATGGATATCTATACAACTTACTTCAGTTGCTCCCTTTGCTAGAAGTTTAGTAAGACGATGGTTTCCATCAATTACAACATACATATAATCTTCCATAGGAAGTGTCGTAAGAAAAATTGGGTTATTTATATCATGTGTAGTGGTACCAGATTCTTTACTCCACTTAATTTGTTCAGAAAATTGATTAGCCTTTATTTTTTTTTGCTTGATATTACTATTTTTCACATAGTCTTTAGCGCCTTCTATAATAAAGTTAAATTTAAATGTAACTCTTCCGAAGTGTACATTTTGTCTATAGACTTCAAAATCTGGAAATCCTGTTTTCTTTAAATTATTTATTTGAATAGCAGTATCTTTTTCAGCATTTTTAAACACTTTAATCCAACCATCTATCCATTGATCAAAATACTTAAAATTTAACCGATAATGTTTATAAAAGTAATTACGTAGTTCGTCAATGTCTAAACTATATTCTTTTAAATTAGTATAATCAAACGCCACCTGAATTCCTCCTTGTTAATAAATGGTTATTCAAGATTTCATTTATAATTTTATCACTAATTATAAATACATTGATAAATTTTTTAAAATTATAGATTAGTTGCAATGCGGCTAGGTTAGATTCAGTTGGATGAATATTTGCAACGAGAAGGTGTGTCCTCTTACAAACAAAAATTAATTCGCTTAGAGTCGCCCTCAGCAACATCTTATTTTAGTTGTTTTTCGTTGTTTGCCTAAAGGGGTACAGTCAGGAAACAGCAGCAACCCTGTGATTAGGCCTTAAACGGCTGGTCAGTTCCATCAACTAAATTAATCGTTGGGTCGAAATGGTTTTTCATGAACTTCGACAAGTGTTTAAAGACGTAAAAGGAAAAGGGGACATCTATAAAAAATACTATTTTTCTAAAAATGAGGAAAAATTATAAATCGTTACATCTCGTTATCTTGCGTTAAATATTGAGTCATATACTTTAGTACCTCATTCTTCATTAGGTGTGGAAACAAATTCATCTCCTCTCGGTAACCACGACAGATAACCAAGTACTTACACTTCTCGCTTACTAAACCCTGATGGTACACGCTGATCCCTGACTTACTCATTTCTTTCTTAATATCCCGTATATCCATTCCGACCTTATTTAACGTCTTTTCCATTAACGCAAAATACGGTTCATGGAACTTAAACCCGGCGCTCTCTATTCGCTCCATATCCCGAACTAAAACCTTACGAACCATTGGCACATAAATAAAGCGCATAACTAGCTCAAGGTCTTCGCTTGATAACATTCAGATCACCTTCCGTCTAATTTTCTACATTATATACGAATATATGTTCGTTTATCAAGTGAGTGACATCCTAACAGTTTCCTAGTCTCTCACAATGAAAGCCGTGATATAATTGACGTTGAGGTGAGGATATGTTTATAAGTCCGATGTTATTGCATAGAGTCGAAAAACCATTCGTCGATTCGGATTACCTCGCTGAATTAAAACTCGATGGTATCCGATTGATCTATTCGAATATAGATGGATGCGTTAAGTTATATACGCGCCACAAAACAGATGTTACGAATCGTTTTCCCGAACTTCACTCGCTCCCGATTCCTCCTGGAACTATTCTCGACGGTGAGATCGTAGTTACTGACTCCAACGGCAAACCCGACTTTGAGGCGATGCAATCCCGTTTCCTGCGTACGAAGAATCTCGATGGTCAACAGCACGTTTCATATTGCGTATTTGATGTTATTTATCATAAGGGAGAAACTGTTGCGAAATTACCTCTTATTGAGCGGAAGGTTATATTACATTCACTCATACCAAAAGACACCGCGTTATTGTCCAAAGTATTATCGGTAGAAGGCAACGGCACCACGCTATTTAATTTATGCCAAGCGCAAGGCCTCGAAGGTATAGTATTGAAGCGGAAAAATTCTATATATGAAATGAATAAGCGGTCTAAATCGTGGCTTAAGGTCATTAATTACGCGTATGAGGACGTTTGGATTCATGGATTGCGTAAGGATGAATTCGGATGGTTACTCGCGTTTTCTGATGGAAATCATGCGGGAATTATGGAGTTAGGAGTGCCGACAGACACCCGCAAGAAAGTCTACGGAATGGCTGGCGAATTAAAGACGGGTGAGAACGATAAATTCATATATTTCGATAAGGAGTCGCTAAAGTGTCGCGTTAAGTATCGTAACGTAACTAAGGCCGGCTTATTGCGATTGCCTAGTTTCGTAGAGTTCGCTTAGTTGCGGGCTCTTTTTTATTTTAGCATCAGGATAAAGTAAAAGGTCTTATTAACCTATGTTTAAACAAGAGAACGTTCCTTATGTAATAACTTGATCCTAATGATCCACAACAACAACCGGGTGTACGGCTTGCAACTATGCACCGAGTGAAAGGTTTAGAATTCTCTCGAATGATTGTTGCATCTGTTAATGAAGGAATTGTACCTCCATCAAATTACCTCCTGTCTTTATATAAAGAATACATATAAGACAATATCACCAATAATTCTAGGTATTTTTGTTGAAATTTCAATAAAACTTTTAACAATATGTTTAAGAGAGTGATAGTTTGGTAATCATGAAGATAAGGAATTTAAATAAAGGGGGTAAAGTTGTGTCTAGAGAAAGTAAATTAAACTTGTCTGATTTTGTTTATAGAGATCGATTTGAACTAAATTCATACCTGACTTATTTATTAAATCAATTTTATGATAGTTTTCCGGAACAATCGGAAGATAGAATAGTAAAACAATAGAACCGTTTGAGATCTTATTCAAGACATTGATCAATGATTGGTAACACCCGTTTTGTAAGAGAGGTTATGGAAATTGGAAATCATGTGGCTCATTTTTTATGTGATCGAACCATTGAAAAGCGGCTCAATATTAAATGATCAAATACATTTATTAATAAGGGCTACAATTGTAGCAACCGTGGCCCTAGGTATGACTATAAACCTTTTTAAATTGAGTTTTCATTTGTTGAAGAGCGTCTTCATTGGTAGGGAATCGGTGAAATAAGTTGAGGGTTCTTGTCAAAAGCTCAACGGAATCATGCGCTGAATTTCTCCAGTTCCATAATACGTCTAAGGTATCTGGAGACAGTAGCATTTCCTCTTTTCTTGTCCCCGAACGTACTAGATCCATTGCAGGGAAGATTCGTCGTTCAGCAAACTTTCGGTCTAAGTGTAATTCCATATTTCCGGTCCCTTTAAACTCTTCATAAATGACATCATCCATTCTTGAGCCCGTATCAATTAAAGCTGTGGCTAAAATAGTCAGACTGCCCCCCTCCTCCATATTTCTTGCTGCCCCAAAAAAGCGCTTTGGTCCATAAAAGGACACAGGATCTAATCCTCCTGAAAGGGTTCGACCGCTTGGTGGAACACTCACATTATAAGCCCTTGCCAACCGTGTCATACTATCTACGAGAATAATGACATCTTTTTTATTTTCTACTAGGCGCATGGCGCTTTCTAATACGAGTTCCGTTATTTTAATATGATTTTTGGGAAGTTCATCGAATGTAGAACTATGCACCGTGGCTTTGACAGAGCGTTTAATATCCGTTACTTCTTCAGGACGTTCATCGATGAGAAGGATCAATAATTCTGCATCAGGGTGATTATGAGCAATCCCATTAGCTATGTCTTTTAATAGCGTTGTTTTCCCTACTTTGGGTGGGGCTGCGATAAGTCCACGCTGGCCAAATCCAATGGGCGCAAACATGTCTATGAGGCGGTTTGTTATGCTATGGTTCTTTCCTTCAAGGGTTATTTTTTTGTTTGGATGGATAGGAGTTAACGATTTAAAATGAGGCCTGAGTATCTGAGATTCTGGAGGAGCTCCATTAATTTCAGTAATTTTCATTAATCCATAATATTGTTCATTTTGTTTTGATGATCGTGCTTGTCCAGTCACGAGGTCCCCCGTTCTTAAAGCAAACTTTCCAATCTGCGAGATCGAAACATAAGTGTCTTTCCCATCTATCGAAGGATCCCCCGATCTTAAAATACCAAACTCCTTATTATTTGCTATCTCAAGAATTCCACGTACAGGAAATAAAGCTGGAGATATCACGCTCATTTACATCGCACCTTTCTTAAGTTTATCTTATTGGAGATTTAAAGTAGGAATAGAAATCAGGTAAAAAGGATGGAAACATGTTAGAAGGTTTTAATGGGTTGCTCATGGAGAATGGTAGATCACGATTTTTTAGGGTGTTTTTACTGTTCTTAGTCCAATAGGGAGGAGCTTTCAGTGAGTTTAAGAGTAGGGACAACGTAGATATTAATTAAATATTATGACATTTATTGACTAATATCAAGTGGATTTTTTCATAAATGACATCAGTTGAAGTGTTTGGTGTGTTCAGGCACTAAGTAGTTGTCTAGACGAGATAGGGGAAGTGTGCAACCGATAGGCAATATAAAAGAGAGCTCCAAGGTTTAAGAAACTCTCTTTTATGACTAAAACCAGCTCAACAGCCCGTCGCTGATTTTATTTCTCTTCATCCTATGCGGATTTCACTTTATTGTCTCTTGCATAAGTCTAAGTGTACGCAAGAGAAGGACGTTTGAGGAAGCTAACTTATTTATGAATGAACGCGGAGAGTGTGAGAAGGAAAATGAATAGAAGATGATCAGGGGACAGTAAAACTCATAATGGGTAGATCTAAATAGTAGGAAATTTGGTGGATGAAAAAGATCGAAAAGATTGAAAAAGCACGTATACTAAGGGAAAGAACATGTTGGGGGAGCCTTATGACTCGAAAAATGGACTATTTTCAACATCTCTATTGGGACGTATTGTTCTCGATCCCGTTCGTCTATGTGGCCACTTATAAAATGAAGTTGAGTTTGTGGTTGTTTCGTACCCAGTTTGCAATAAATGGAAATATAAATGAAAACGAAAGATAAGTCAGCAGACATGTTGGCTTTTTTCTATTCCTGATTAGATAGAGGATAGAAAAAAGTGATCCTGGTTGTTAAAACAACAATGGTTGTATTATAATTATTGCAACCATTGTTGTGTAAGGGGTGAGATCATGCAGATGTATAGTGTAGATGAAGCATTCGAACTGTTAAAGCAATATAAAATCACGACACACAAAGAGAGTGTTCGCCGTTGGTTGCGGCAAGGGGTTATTAAAGCAAAAGCGCCAATTTCTCGTAAAGAAGGCTGGCAGATTCCAAAAGAAGCCCTCGATGCTTTTGTTCAAGAGCGATTGCCTGATTCTATTACAACAAGTGTTGTGAAAGAAGCAAGCGCCTCTAAAACAACAAATATTGCAAAAGAAGATATAGAGCGTATTCGTGAAGAAATGTGGATCGAATTAGCTAATAAACAAATTTGGGAAGGTTTCTTGGAACTCAGGAAAACGCGTATTCGAGAATGCATAGAGCATCGCCGCTATCCAAGGGCGTTAGAGAAGGAAGTATGGAAAGCTTGTCAGGAGAACAGTAAGGCTTACAGTAAACCTCGTGTGTTCTATTTGCTTGAAGCGTTTGGTTTTGATGGTCAGCGATTGTTGCTAGACCAGAACTTTGATGATCGAGAGGAGCAAATCATTTTTTCGATCATTGAGTATGTCCGAACGAAAAAGGACAAAGTGTCGTCTTACCTTTAGGTGTATCAAGGAGATAACCACAGGTTTTTAATGAAATGTTTGTTGTATAAAGATTGGTCAACATGGTTGTATAGGATCTAAACGATGAAAGAGGCGATGACGATGTGTGGAAGGTTTACCTTAACAGCAAGTCCAGAGGCCCTTCAAGAGGAATTTGGAATCCTATTTCCTGAGATAAAAGCTAATTACAATATTGCTCCATCACAAGATGTTCTGAGTATCGTGGGGCATAAAGAGGGATTGAAGGCTGGTTTTTTAAAGTGGGGACTTGTTCCGTCCTGGGCAAAAGATAAGAAGATTGGTTATAAAATGATTAATGCTCGTGCGGAGACGATAGACGAGAAGCCGGCCTTTAGGCAGTTATTGAAGCGTAGACGCTGTTTGGTTGTAGCGGACAGTTTTTATGAATGGAAACGAGAAAAGGGCCAGAAAAGGCCTTATCGAATTACGGTTGGAGGTGGGGACCTCTTTACTTTTGCTGGTTTATGGGATCGTTGGAGAATGAATGGGGAAGAAATTGTGTCTTGTACCATTATTACGACAGAACCAAATCAAATGATGAGCGAACTTCATGATCGGATGCCCGTTCTTTTAGAAGAAGGAAACAGGGAAGCATGGGTAGATCAAAGCATTGATGATAAAGATTTATTGAAAAGCATTTTGCAACCTTATGATAGCGAAAAGATGAGTGCATATGAAGTCAGTACGTTGGTGAATAATCCAAGGAACAATGGAGAGGAGCTCATTGCGGCGTTGTTATAGAGGTGTATCTTGAAATAGCAAGGACTCTGTTTTTTATTTTTTTATAGGCTGGCTTTTTTGTTTTGGAAAAGCTTTTTATAGACGGTGGATAAGAGTGTAAGAGTAATATTGGCGGCTACACAACAGACTGATCGGAAAGCCAACTATTATCAAGACCTAAATCGTAAAAAGTCATAAAAAATAAGGAGTGAAACATATTAGTCATGTATAATATGTTTCACTCCTTTTACTTTTTGTTCAACAATCGCGCCCTTTAATGAAATATCGTACAACTATAATCACTTTAGCCCTTTCCCTAAAAAACATGGACCCAAATTTTTTTCAGCTCTGAAGTTTCAATTCTATTAATACAAAAAACTTATTTACTTATAATACGGTTCCCCGTAATGTATGTAAACACAAATTTCTATTTGACCATAAAGTATATATCAGCATTTAAATAGAAAGCATCAAGCTTAAATGGTATATAAAGAATGAGATAAAACCCTCTAAATCGTAGCCAACCGCAAACATTATTCCCAATTGGAATGTTATTCTGCTTAACCAAGTCGGTGTTTCAGTTACTTTTATAGGATAAATCGAATAAATATATGAACCGAGAGTAACACTATACATAAAACTAATGTGGGGTATTAATGACATGAAACAGATTATTCTCTGGTCACTCGTGATATTGCCTTGGGCGTCCTTGTTTTTTTTGAAAATGGATACTGTACGCAGGTACATGCCGGTCGCTCTATTTATGACCGTTATTCATACCTTAGCATATCAAGCGGATTACCATTACGGATGGTGGAAAGAGACAGGTTCCAGTCTGTTCGGGTGGGATAAAGTCGTCCCGGTTCCTTGGGTGTATGGAGCATATTTAGTTATAGTTATCTGGATATTCCGCTTTACTTTCGGGAAATTTTGGATGTATTTGACTGTCAATATACTTTTGGACGGGTTATTTATGTACATCGTTTACCCGGTATGCAACGGATGGGGCTTGTTTCGAGTGAATCGACTTTGTCTACAATAGCTATTGTTGCTATGATGGTCGGTTTTGCGTTTATCATCTATCTGTATCAACTGTGGCAGGACGAAGTGTTCAAACAGCCCAAAGCGAAACTCATAAATGACCAAGAACTGACTTAGCGTCCCCTTCATTGGAGAAAGAAAGCGAAGTAACCGAAAACATGGAGATTTCCTTACCTGTATTACATTGAATACTGTATACAAATCAAGTCAACATAAGCGATGTTATCGGTATTGAAAAAAAAGGATCTTCAAGTTGAAGATCCTTTTAAACTTTAAAAAACGTATTGGTTGGTAGTTATGACTAACTATATATATTCAGTTCTTAACGAAATGGGTAATCGTATTATCTTCGATTTTTTATATTGTCTAGTAAAGGAATTGGTCTTTGTTTCAACGAATAACACATTAAGTTTGTCTAATTATGTACATCCTTTTTATTCGTATTGTTTTAAATGAAAATAGCCGCATTTAGCGCAGCGAATAGATCCGGTTACGTTAAAATAAGAAGTAATATTTAATAAGCCAATATATACAAGATCCTATGTAATAGTTGTATATATTGGCTTATTTTCTATACGAAAAATATACTGCTATAAACGAAATTTTTTAATTGCTAAAAACACTAAAAACCTTCCTAAGACCTTCAACAATCTGGTCCTTAAAAGGAAAGAGCATGTACAAATAAGCTACTAAGTGTTATTCAAGAATATGGCCCAATACACGAAAAAGACGTGTTCCTAAATTAGCGCGCCCTTTTCTTGAATAGTCAACATAACTCCTATTAGCTGAAATTACGGAATAAGAAAAATACTTTTCTTTGTCTGCCTATTTTACATAATTCCCGATCTTAGAAGTAAAAGTATTTCCATTTCGTTTGAATTTTTTGGTAAATTTATAGAGTATTTAAAAATTTAAAGAGGAGAATTTAGATTATGACGACACCTATTTATGTAGTAGACGCTTTTACAAATCAGGCTTTTAAAGGAAATCCAGCAGCCGTCTGTGTTCTTTCTACTTCACAAGACGATATTTGGATGCAAAATATTGCTGCTGAAATGAATTTATCCGAGACTGCATTCCTTCATCCTTATAAAGATGGATACTCATTAAGGTGGTTTACACCAAATACAGAAGTAGATTTGTGTGGACATGCTACTCTGGCGAGTGCACATATTTTATGGGAACTGGGTCATATGAACTCAGAACAACCAATTAGATTTTATACTAAAAGTGGGGTACTTACAGCTAGTAAAAGTGGGGAATGGATTGAATTAGATTTCCCATCTGAACAACCTAAACAGGAAAATATATATCCCAAGGAACTTATTGAAGGATTAGGAATTCAGCCATTATATGTTGGACGAAACCGATTTGATTATTTAATTGAAATAGACTCAGAACAAATGTTAAGAGAATTAAATCCTAACTTTTCACTATTAGAACAAATTGATACTAGAGGAATCATTGTAACAAGCAAATCACCATCAAATGAATACGATTTTTTTTCAAGATGTTTCTTTCCAGCTGTAGGAGTCAACGAGGATCCTGTTACAGGATCTGCGCATTGTTGTCTAGGTCCATATTGGCAAGAGAAATTAAACAAAAACGAATTTCTTGCATATCAGGCTTCTAAAAGAGGAGGAATTCTAAAAATCAAATTACATAATGATAGAGTTTTCTTATTAGGGCAAGCCATCACAATACTGAGAAGTAAATTACTAAATTAATATTCCGACAGGCTGTATATCTTATTCATCTATAGTTAATATAATTAACCTTAACAGAAGTACCCCATCACAACCCCCTTGGGCTCCAAGGAGGTTCAACTTGTCACTATTTATTGCTATATTTATGCAGGATTTGTTAATAAATTAACGTTTACGCACGCTCAAGTGCACCTGATGGCTGTATAAAAAAGTGGGATTTTCTGTAACCTCTTATTCAACTAAAGAGCCAGATTGTGGAGTAACTTATATTACGTAGTAGACTAAATACTGTGCAATAAATGTCTTCATTTATAGGTGGTTTTGTGAAAAAATGTATTTAACAAAGAGATTACTTTAATAGTTCATTATTAATGAAAAGAAGTGATTTGATGAAAACGAGGAGTAAGTTAAAGCGGATGTCAAAGTTGTTATCAATGGCATTTGTCATCTTCCTTCAAATTTATTGGTATAAGTTTAGGAAAAAAACTGAATCTGATTGGGGAAAATTGTGGGACAATATAGGGGGAAGGTTTCGGAGTACAGTATTTGAATTAGAAGGATTACTTATAAAAATTGGACAATTACTAAGCACTCGTGCGGACTTACTTCCTGATGGATTTATCCGTCAAATTCAAGACCTTACAGACAAAGTTCCCCCTTCAGAATGGGAGGAGATTGAGGGAATTCTTAAAGAAGAATGGAAAGGTCCTTTGGAACAAACCCTACTTTCCATCGATAAAAAGGCAGTAGCTTCCGCCTCCATAGGAGAAGTTTATAAGGGGATTCTAAAAGATGGTCAACCAGTTGCAATTAAAGTACAACGGCCAAATATTCAATCAATCATAAAAACTGATTTGCGTACGTTGAGTATGATTATATGGTTTGCTCATAATTTTGTTCCAATGCCAAAAGGGTTTATAAATTTAAAGGTTTTATTTAAAGAACTCAAGGAAGTTATTGTAAGGGAACTTGATTTTTCGCAGGAAAAAAATAGCCTAGTCTATTTTCAAGAAAGGTTTAAGGATGTAGATAAAGTAAAAATTCCAGACGTGTATTCCGAATTGAGTACGCCAAAGGTATTGGTAATGGAGTGGATCGATGGAAACAAGCTGACAGATGAAGAAAAGGTAGGTCAATTAGAAGTTAACCAACGTGAATTGGCAGAGCGTCTCCTTGAAGTTTTTCTTCCCCAGTGGCTTGAACCAGGTATGTTCCATGCTGACCCCCATTCAGGAAACGTACTCGTATCAAATGAAGGACAAATTATATTACTAGATTTTGGAATGGTAGGGGAAATTTCTAAGAAGGATGCAACATATTTTCAGGCATTAATAGAAGGTTTACTATCAAAAAATTACCATAAAGCCGTGGAGAGCTTGACTCATTTAGGATTCTTGCTCCCTGAAGCAGAACCAAGAACGATGGAAAGGCTATTGGCTGAAGTATTGTCTTTTCAACCTGCGCAATGGAAAGAAATGGATCTTATCGCATTAAAATTGGAAATGAATGATATGATTCAAGCATTACCTATTCAAGTGCCAACGAGATTTGTATTCTTAGGGCGTTCTTTCCTAACGCTAGAAGGACTGCTTCGTAACTTGTCATCAGAGGATGAACTCATTAGCGTTTTAAAACCAGTTTTTATGGATTGGTTAAGTAAACAAGGGAATAACAAGTGGTCGTTTCTTTGGTTTTGGTTGCAGTCACAGCCTTTATTTAAGACGGTCCATTCCTTTACAGAATTTCTAAAACTACCTCAAACACTGGAGAATATGAAAGAAACCGAGCAGCGAAGACATTTTCAATTCTCTATATTTGAAAATCACAAAAAACAATTTTTTCAATTAATACTCCTTGGTTTTATCGGAATGGGAATAGGGATATATACTTCCCATCAACTTATTATTCAGCTTTCCGTCGGTGTATCTGTCGTATCTGGTATCGGATATCTTATTTACAGTTTTAAGTTAAAAAAATGGATGAAATACATGCATGAAAAACGAAGAGGGTAATAAATATTTTTTAGTTATCTATAAAGAATGTGAATAACTGTACTCACAAAGGCGTGCGTTAGTAAGAAAAGCGCAAGTGCAAGTGCCCGTTCAGCGACGTATGGACTGGAGCATATCGACTGAGAAAAAGAAACACGGAGAGCGATAGCGCGATCTGATGTTGACTTATCGTAGGAGATGAGCGAAGTACACTAGTCGCTGGGCGCAGGAGCTAGACATCATTTCGAAGAAATTTTATGCTTATTTTGCGAAAAATGCAAATACATTGACCTTCACCAATCTGGCTTTTTTCTTTAAAAGGATGGTTTTTAGGCTATTATTGTGGAGTAATTGTTGTTACGTAGTACAACGATACTGGCAATAGAATAACCAACTAAGAGGGACGATTTCATTCAAAGTGATCGTCCCTCTTAGTTGACTAAATACTGTGCAATAAATGTTTTCGTTTTCAGGTGGCTTAGTGAAAATAATGTACTTAAGCTAACGAAGCAGGTTTATTTAAGAAAATGTTTAGATGAGCTATTTAATTCGGGCATATAACTTTAAAGAAAAGTTTGTCTTTTTGAAAGATTGGAGATGGTCAATATAGCAACCCTTCATTTAATGGTTGGTCTGCCGTGCAGTGGTAAAACTACACTTGCTCGTGAACTTGAAAAGAAATATTCAGCACTGCGTCTTACTCCTGATGAATGGCACATCCGTTTATTCGGGCATGATTATGGGGAGAACATGACGGAATCAGATGAAGCTGAGCACGATGCTAGACATGATACAGTGGAATCTCTTATGTGGGACCTTGCAGCTAGAGTTTTAGTTCTAAACATTGATGTTATCCTCGATTTTGGATGTTGGGTTCGAAGTCAACGAGACGAGTTTCGTTCTCGAGCAAAGGACCTAGGAGCTGAATTATTTAAAAGTCATTTTGTTGATTTATCTGAAGAGTTATTGTTTGAACGTCTAAAGACTAGAAATAAACAGAATTCAGATGGGACTTTTTTAATACCTGAAGCTAAACTTAAAGAGTGGATACAAATCTTTGAGCCACCTTCTTCAGAGGAACTTGAATAATTCTATACTTATAACTAAACAAGCTAATAGAAGTTCTTTTCTTGTTGTATTAAACCAGCTAATAGTTTGTCAACATTTTTCAATAAAAAGATTAATAATCTCATGATATACTGAATTTACACATGC
>NZ_JAWRVL010000046.1:0-19823 GCF_036663595.1 Halalkalibacter lacteus | reverse complement strand
GAAGCCATTGCCACTTCAAAGGCCAAAAGGGCGTATTTCCCTTTTGGAACAACCTCGAAGCAATGAGCGGAGCCGTTTCATAGTTTGTTGATAAATATGCTTATAGAAAATATTGACATAAATCAGAAAATTTGAAATAATGTGTTATAGAACAATACAACAGTGTAAAACACATTAGTTTTCGACAAGTTATGACAGCGCTTACAAAAAAGTTCGCAGGAGGGGTGAAGATGCTTTACGTCTTTTTGTTAATTACACTCTTATCGATTGTTTTTGCATTTCGGTTAAAAAAGCCCTTGGTTATGTCTGTCCCGTTTGTCTCGATTTTTGCTTATATGTTGATCCAGATCGCGATGGTGCCACTCGGTTTCTTTGAGACCGTTAAGTTTATTTTTGGACTGAGGTAGCCTTAAAGTAGAAAACGATGAAGACGAGCCTACGACAAACCGACTATTCAGTATGCCTATAGTGGAAATGTTGGAAACGGGTTTACTACATGAAGGAGGAATACGCCTAGCGTAGGTAACTAGTATGTCACTTGTAAGATTTTCAAAAAAGGAGGAGTTAGTTGTGAAAAAGATTGATAAAAGTGTTGCTGATGCTTATTTTCGTGCTCGTACGATGCTCGTCGTTATTTGTTTAATCATTGGTGGCTTGGTGTCGTTTGGTGTCGTGGCATTTGCTGAGTATTTTGCTAATTTTACAATTATGGGCATGCCGGCACATTATTACATGGGCGCACAGGGAGCAGTCGCAGCATTCGTTATTTTATTATTCGGAAACGCTATTATTAGTGATCAAATTGATAAAAAGTTTGGTATTGATGAAGAACACAATACAAGGGTGAGTTCAGGTAAGGTGTTGGATCACTAAGAAATGGAGAAAAAGTAATAGCGAATTGACGGGGGGTAAATATGATGGATCAACAAACGATTGTATCAGTATTGCTTATTTTGGCAACATTTGGCCTTTATATTGGGATTTCGGTGTATAACCGAGCAAAAGTAACGTCTGATTTCTATGTCGCAAGCCGCGGTGTTCCGCCGTTTTGGAACGGAATGGCGATCGGGGGCGACTGGATGAGTGCTGCCTCCTTTATTGGGATGGCTGGAACGGTGATGATTCTTGGATATGACGGTTTGGCCTATATTATGGGTTGGACTGGTGGGTATTTATTTCTTACTTTCTTACTCGCCCCACAGCTTCGGAAATATGGACGATATACCGTTCCTGAATTTATTGGGGACCGCTTTGATAGCAATGCGGCTAGACTCATTGCCGCAATTGCGACGATCATTATTAGTTTTACATACATTATCGGCCAGTTAGCTGGTTCAGGTGTGGTAATTGGACGGATTTTGAGCATTCCAGCGATGTATGGAACAATGATTGGCGTCGTCGTTATCGCGATTTATGCGACACTTGGTGGCATGAAGGGAATTACGTGGACGCAAGTAGCACAGTACATGATTTTAATCTTGGCCTATATTATTCCGATTGTCTTTATGTCTCTTCAAGTAACGAACAACCCGCTTCCATGGCTAACGTATGGAAACATCGTCAGTCAGCTTGGTGAACTCGACCGGGAATTAGGGATCTCGGAGTACTTTGCTCCGTTTGCCAATAGTGAAAAAGCGCAGTTCATTGCCTTAATGTTCACATTAATGGTTGGGACAGCGGCACTTCCGCATGTGATCGTTCGTTTTTATACGGTAACAACGATGAAAGCGGCTCGCTGGAGTGGGGCGTGGGCACTTGTTTTTATCGCTCTTTTATATTTATCAGCTCCTGCTTATGCGGCGTTCTCTCGTTTCATTTTAATGACTCGTGTGGCAGGCCAGCCACTAAATCAGCTTCCAGCTTGGACCGAGACGTGGGTTAACACTGGTTTGTTGCAGCTTGCAGATACGAATGGCGATGGCATTTTGCAATGGTCTGAAATTGTCATTTCAAATGATATTGTCGTTATGGCGACACCAGAAATTGCGAATCTAGGCGTGTTTGTGATCGGCTTGGTTGCAGCTGGTGCGATGGCAGCGGCGCTCTCAACAGCTGGTGGTCTACTGATTACGATTTCGTCATCGTTTGCTCATGATATTTACTACCGCTTGATGAACCCGAATGCAAGTGATAACAAACGACTCGCTGCTGGTCGTTGGGCGATTGTGCTTGCAACAGTTGTAGCTGGAGCGGTTGCATTAAATCCTCCTGGTGTGATTACACAAATTGTCGCCTGGGCATTTGGCCTTGCTGGTGGTACATTCTTCCCTGTCTTGCTTCTAGGCGTGTGGTGGAAGCGTTGCAACAAGCAAGGGGCAATTGCTGGGATGTTAACCGGACTCGTGGTAACACTTGGCTACATTCTTTTTGCAAGAAGTGGGATTACAATTTTTGGTATCCAAGATACAGGAGCGGGTTTAATTGGGGTACCAATTAACTTACTTGTGACGATCCTTGTATCGAAATTAACAGCAGCACCATCACAGAAATTGCAAGATGAAGTCGTCGACCTCCGCTATCCTGAACAAATGACCTACCGTGATGGAGAGGTTTGGATGGATGAGTCAGCTGGAAAATAATTTTCGCGCTCATATTCGCACGCATCCGCTATTTCAAGGACTAAGTGAGTCTACGTTTCATGAATACATGCAGGCGTGCGAAGTAAAAGCGTATAAAAAATTGGAGACGGTACTTTACAAAAAGGCACCGAGAGACGGACTTCTGCTAATCCTAGACGGGATGGCAGAAGTTTTTGTCGCAGCTGGCGACGAGAAGCAGCATGACCAGAAGGAGGTCCTGGAAGTGTTGCAAACAAACGACATGATTGGATTTTCTGGGTTAGCTGATTTTATCGAAGGAAGAAAAGAAAACCCCCATCGTTTTGCAATTGAGGTTTGCGCACTAGAGGACTCGTATTGCCTTCATATTCCTTACAGTGTCATCCAAGCGAGGTGGATCGACCCGGCTGTTCGGGAATTTATTATGCAACAAGCAGTCATTCGGCTGCAAGATCTTTACGAATCGTTTGCTGAACAAGTACAGCTTGCAACTAAATGGGGTGAAAGTGAACCGTTTATTCGTCGTGTTCACGATGTGATGAGTGAGCCTGTTGTGATCGTCGATATGGAAGAAGATGTTCAAGACGTTGCGAGCCAAATGGTGAAAAACGCAACGAGCTCGGTCGTTGTTTTAAATGATGGGGATCAGTTAATTGGCATCATTACTGAAAAAGATCTTGTTGAGCGTGTCGTTGCGAAGGGGTTAGGGGTTGGTGTGATGGCAAAGGATATTATGACGCCACACCCATTCATTATTTCCCGGGATGCTTATTATTACGAAGCGATGTCGAGTTTTCTCATGAACGGAGTGAAGCACTTGCCGGTCATGTCAGGTGGAAAGGTTATTGGAATGGTCACCTTATCTGATTTATTACGCAAAAAAAACCGGGGCACGATGGAACTAGTGCAAACCGTCGAAGAGTCGACGACAGAGACGATTCATGAACTTGAGCCAGCCATGTATGAGGTGTTAGCGAACCTCATTCAAGACGGCATTCCGACTATTCATACACTTGATGTCATGACAAAACTGTATGACCGGCTCGTACGACATGCCGTCAAACTAGCGGTGAAGACGTTACGTGAACAAGGGTACGGTGCCCCTCCTGTAGCGTTTGCTTGGTACATGATGGGAAGTGGCGGCCGCGGTGAGCAGTTTATGTTGACCGATCAGGATCATTTTCTCGTCTATAGTAATGGAGGAAACCGGGGACAAGTTCAAACCTATTTTCAAAAACTAGGCTGCGAGATTGTTAGTCAGTTAGAGGCGGCAGGGTATGAGAGGTGCAAGGGGAAGATGATGGCAAGTGTTGCTCTTTGGAGAGGGTCGGTAACCGAGTGGCAGGAGCGCCTGAGAGGATGGGGCTTACGAGCGACAAATGAGAACTTGCTGTTTGCTCATAATTTTCTATCGTTTCGCTTTTTATATGGAGACGAGGCGTTGCATGATCAATTCGTTGGTGTTGTAAAAGCGCAGCTCAGATCCTCGCGTATTTTCTTATTCCGCATGGCGGAGATGGAAAAAGAGCATCCTGTGCCGACATTTGATCACCTGATCCGTGCCTTGTTTGGGATCAAGCGCCAAACCGTTGATTTGAAAATGCATGCGTTGTTCCCGCTTCACCACTGTTTGCAGCTTCTTTGTGCTAAGCACGGAATCATCGAAGGAAAGCCGCTTGAGCAAATGGCTATGCTCACAGAGCGCAATGTTCTATCAGAAGCAACCGTAGACGCTTTACACTTTGCTTATGAAGTCGTTCTCCGCATCAGGGTTGAATCCGCCTGGAATGCTCATATGCTAGGAGTAGAACCGACAAGCGAAGTTGTCTTCACGCATCTACGCTCAAAAGACAAAGAAGAATTGCTCATTGCGCTAAAAACGATCCGTGGACTGCAGAATCAAGTGGTGGCAGGCGTGTGAGTGGAAGGGGCGGGGTCAGACTGTGGCGGAGAGATGATATGTTCCTTTTTATGCTGAGTTTGAATGTAGAGAACAAGAGTCAGACGCATTACTGTAATCGCGATAATCAGATTTTATCAGCGAAATCGCAAATATAACAGTGAATTTCTTAATATAACAGCGAAAACACAATAAAAGAGGAAATTTATCAATTATCTGCGAAAGGGGTCAGACCCCCAAAAGAAGAGGGGGTGAAGCGATGTTATGGAAGAGGCCGTCGTTGCTGCCAAGATGGCGTGGGAACCGGGATACACCGCTAAACACGCCGATTTCCGATTTGACGTTTACGGTTTTTGACACGGAGACGACAGGATTTGCAGTTGGTTCGACAGACCGCTTGCTTGAGATTGGGGCAGTTCTAGTAAAAAAGAAGACAGTACAACAAGAGACGTTTCAAATGCATGTGAATCCAGAAAGAGACATCCCGGCTTCCATACAAGAGTTAACCGGTATTTCCATGGAAACAATTAAGCATGCCCCGACATCACTCGCAGCGATTGAGGCATTTCTAGCATTCAAAGAAACAGCAAACGGAGCGATCTGGGTCGGACATTATGTGAGTTTTGACCTACTCGTCATTAAAAAAGAACTCGGGAGGCATCAGTACCGGATTGACATGCCAATCTGTATCGATACGCTTGATTTAATTGGCTATGTAAGCCCCTCAAGGCATATGCTTGATCTTGAGATATACGCGAGTCAATTTAACACGAGGATCTATGATAGGCACCAAGCATTAGGTGATGCCATGACGACCGCACATCTTTTCTGTGAGCTTTTATACCACCTTGAAAATCGAGGCAAACACACGCTTGCAGACCTAATAGAGATCAGTGATTCGTCTAAGAAAAACATACAATTCTGAAAAGTCGCGCTCGTCCTTACAAGAATATGGTATATCTAAGCAACCCCCCTAATAAACTGTACCAATCACCAACACAGATTTAGGGAGGCGAGTCGTGTGCACGATTACATCAAAGAGCGAACCATCAAGATAGGTAGGTATGTCGTCGAGACAAAAAAAACGGTGAGAACAATAGCCAAGGAATTTGGAGTCTCGAAAAGTACCGTACACAAAGACCTCACAGAGCGATTACCCGAAATTAATCCTGAACTTGCAAATGAAGTAAAGGAGATCCTTGAGTATCATAAGTCGATTCGGCACCTGCGTGGTGGAGAAGCAACGAAAGTCAAGTATAGGAAGTCACAAGACCAACCCGCTCAACCAATTGCGAAGTCTAGAAACTAATTGTCAAAACATGTAACAATTTTTTAAAAAAGTGATCCCTGTGAGAACATTCTGTGATAAAATATAAAATTAGGTAAATCGTAATAATTGTACACGATCATGTTCGGAAAACAGGGAGGCAAAAGAATCATGTTTGGTCGCGATATAGGAATAGACTTAGGTACTGCGAATGTTCTCATTTATGTAAAAGGCAGTGGGATCGTCTTAAATGAACCATCAGTAGTTGCAGTAGAAACTACAACAAATCGAGTACTTGCGGTAGGGGAAGAAGCATTCCGCATGGTTGGACGTACACCGGGAAATATTGTTGCCCTCCGCCCTATGAAGGACGGTGTCATTGCAAACTTTGAGATGACTGAATCAATGCTGAAACATTTCCTAGGCAAGATTAACGTCAAAAGTCTTTTCACAAAGCCAAGAATCTTAATTTGTTGTCCAACCAATATTACGTCGGTTGAACAAAAAGCGATTCGGGAAGCTGCAGAGAAAAGCGGTGGGAAAAATGTATTTTTGGAAGAAGAACCAAAAGTTGCTGCAATCGGAGCTGGAATGGACATTTTCCAACCGAGTGGGAACATGGTTGTAGACATAGGCGGTGGAACAACAGACGTTGCTGTTCTTTCGATGGGTGATATCGTCACCGCCTCTTCCAT
Source organism: Halalkalibacter lacteus (assembly GCF_036663595.1). Lineage (NCBI taxonomy): Bacteria > Bacillati > Bacillota > Bacilli > Caryophanales > Bacillaceae > Halalkalibacter > Halalkalibacter lacteus. The sequence continues at coordinate 13,403 of NZ_JAWRVL010000046.1, read as the reverse complement.
AAAAGTAGCCGGTGATCGCTTTGACTCAGACATTCTCACATACATCAAAAAGAAGTACAAGCTGTTAATTGGTGAGCGCACGTCAGAGAATATTAAAGTGCAAGTTGCAACAGTATTTCCGGGTGCACGACAGGAAGAGATTGACATTCGCGGACGTGACATGGTCAGTGGACTTCCAAGAACAATTACGGTACACTCAAAAGAGATTGAAGAGGCCTTAACGGAGTCTGTTTCCTATATAGTACAAGCTTCCAGACAAGTATTAGAGCAAACACCGCCTGAGCTTTCGGCTGATATTATTGACCGTGGTGTCATTTTAACTGGTGGCGGAGCGCTCTTACACGGAATTGACCTATTACTTGCCGAAGAACTAAAGGTTCCTGTTCTTGTAGCAGAAGAACCAATGCACTGTGTGGCAAAAGGAACGGGTATTCTTCTAGAAAACTTAGACCGAATGGCTAGAAAAGTTCGGATTTAAATGGTTTCATCAAAAGGGAAGTTTTCCTTTTTGGTGAAACTACGAAGCCATTGCAACACTCTTTTTTTGAGAAAACATAAGTAAGATAATATAGTGGAGGAATGGACATGCTTCGTGGAATGTACGGTGCTGCTGCGGGAATGATTGCACAACAACAACGCCAGGAAATGTTGACAAACAACGTTGCAAATGCAAACACCCCTGGCTTTAAAGCTGACCAAGCATCCCTAAGGGCGTTCCCTACCATGCTCATCAAAGCGATGATCAGATTTTAACGATTGTTACAAAAAATGGTGATTTTGTTTTAGATGAAACAGGAAATCGAATGAATCTTCCTTTAAACATTCAAACTATTAATCTTTCTCGAAACGTCATTACCAATTCAATTCGAGATCGATATCAATGGCAGATAAAATGTCTGGCCTCATCAACGGCCTTCGTAGATAAACGACCTAGGAAGTTAGAACGATCAGCATGAACAGGCTGAACAGATTTGAGGAGAGAACGATGGATAACGGATCAAACAAAAGAAGCCAAAAAATAGAATCTGAGCTAATTGAAGAAACAAACACCCGAGCAGATGAAGGCACGAGAGAAAACGACTCTGTCGATCAGTTAGAGGATACAGACGTTTTAGATGAAGCGTTAGACGAGCCAACTGAACTAGGGCCGAACGATTCGAACACGTTGGAGGCAGAGCGGGCAAAAGAAGAGGACTCTCGCTCAAACTTGCAAGAAATCAAGCAAGGTGATGCTTGCTCGCTTGCTGCTAAGCCAGTTGAACAGCAAGAAGTGACAGAAGAAGAGAAAAAAACGCGCGAAGCTAGGGGGAAGAAGCGTACACCGAAACCGCGGTTGCGCCTCATCCCGATCTGGTTGCGAATTTTGATCGCAATTGTATTAATTGGTGGCAGTTTAATTTTAGGATTAATGTTTGGGTTTGGTGTCATTGGTGGTCATGATCCTGCTGAAGTGATTAGACCTGAGACATGGTATCATATTATAGACTTTATTCGAGGCGAAACGTAGCCTCGAATTTTTTTGCGATTGTACGTGGGTGTCGCCCAAATACTGTCAAGACGTGTAATTGGTTCAAAGAACTGGCTTAAACAAAAAATAAAAGTTGCTCGGATTCACGAAAAAATTGAAAACAAGCGTACAGATTTCTTACATAAGACCTCTACCGCCATCATCAAAAACCACGATGTAATCGGAATAGAGAGTTTGCAAGTATCGAATATGATGAAGAACAAGAAACGTGCTAAATCCATCGCTGATGTATCTTGGTATCAATTCAAGACAATGCTAAAATACAAGGCTGAATGGTACGGAAAAACAGTCATCGAGGTAAGCAAAACCTTCCCTAGTTCTCAACTTTGTTCGTGCTGCGGATACAAAAATAAAGACGTAAAAGAACGAGGGGTAAGAGAATGGGAATGTCCCGTTTGCAAGACATTCCATGACCGCGATAGTAACGCAGGATTAAATCTTAGAAATGAAGCTGTAAGGCTTCTAACCGTAGGGACTACGGGGATAGCCTAATCGATAACTGGTGGTTATACTGGTTTTCTTAGGAATCCCCCACTTCAATCAGATCGCAAGGTCGATAAGTGGCGGGTAGTTCAAAAAACACTTACAGCAGTCTGACAATCATGCAGTCGTTTCACTCATTGGCTTGAGGGCTTTTTAGAACACAGCCTTAATATGATTAGACATCAAGCAGGGCTTGTCATTTCTTGCCTAAATTTGTGCTATAATGAAGGCACATACGTACTTGAAAGGATGACTAACATGCTAACGATTGAAGAGATTAAAGAAATTATTCCGCACCGCTATCCATTTTTATTAGTCGATCGAATCGAGGAACTAGAAGAGGGAAAGCGTGCGGTTGGATTAAAAAATGTGAGTGTTAACGAAGAGTTTTTCAACGGGCATTTTCCGGACTATCCCGTTATGCCTGGAGTTTTGATTGTGGAAGCGCTAGCTCAAGTTGGTGCAGTCGCAATTTTAAAACCAGAAAAAAACCGCGGGAAGCTCGCATTTTTTGCTGGAATTGATAATTGCCGGTTTAAAAAGCAGGTCAAACCTGGTGATCAGCTACGTTTAGAAGTTGAAATTGTTCGCTTAAAAGGTCCAATCGGAAAAGGACATGCGATTGCGACGGTGAATGGGGAAGTTGCTTGCGAAACAGATATCACATTTGCCGTTAAATAAATAATAATCTAGAATAACACAAGGCTGCTCGTTACCGAGTAATAATTAATTGACGAAATAAAATGCTGAAATTAGATATACTACAAAGGAGCTTCTTGTTTTATAAGAAGCTCTTTTAGTGGATGTAGAGTGAGGAAATAAGGGAAGTTAGTCCCAAATATTGACATTGTTGTGTAATAATATGGGATAAGTTGTGAAGGTAGTTAGACAATGCAGAAAAAGGACGCAATTCATAGACGGAAATGAATATTCTTGCTAAGATACACAAAGACTAACAGAAAGCCAAGATTTATTAGTTAGTCATAAAAATATTTGGGGGTAATGAAAATGAAAAAGAAATTTTTAACAACAACAGCAGTTGCTGCTTTAACTTTAGGTCTACTTGCAGCGTGTGGAGAGCCAGCAGAAGAGGAGCCAGTACTAGACGATGCACCAGCAGTTGAAGATCCAGCATTAGAAGAAGAGCCAGTAATGGAAGAGCCAGGATTAGAAGAAGAGCCGGCAATGGAAGAGCCAGGATTAGAAGAAGAGCCAGCATTAGATGAGGAATTAGAAACAGAAGAAGAAATTGATGTTGACTTAGACGAGGAAACTGGAGACGAGTTAACTGATGAGGAAGATGAAGAAGCAATTAACTAATTTATCTTTCTAATATATGACCTACCGCTTAATGGCGGTAGGTCTTTTTCAACGGAAGCATGGGGACGGTGCTCGTGCTTCCCAATCTTCCATCCAAGCGCTTCTTTGGGCAAGCGGTGTTTCATTTAAACTCATCTCCATAAATCCATTATCAAGAATTCGAAGCAAGAATGGAGAAGTAATAGGTCATAACTCATTTTCAAACTAAGTTGAATTCATGGTCAAAAACCTGTCTATATGATAGGTTTTTTCTTATACAATGACAGCAGAAATTTAGGTAGAGAGGATACGAAAAGATGGCGATGTACGTAACGGAACAAGTGGCCCAAGAAATAGTGGATCGAACGATGGCGATTCTTCCTTATAATATTAACGTTATGGATCAGGATGGGAGAATCATTGGGTCTGGTGACAGGCGGCGCATTTTGACCAAACATGAAGTGGCAAGTGAAGTGTTAAAGAGGAAAGAAATTATTGAGATTAATCATAATGACACTCAGAACTGGGATGGTGTCAAAGAAGGGATTAACTTACCGATCGTTTTTCAAGGCGAAGTGGTCGGGGTTGTGGGGATTACTGGTGACCCTGAAGTGACAAGGGGATATGGCCAGTTAGTCAAAATGACGACTGAAATGATCATTGAGCAGGCGTTTCTTCAAAAACAGCTACAGTTAGATGAACGAATTAAAGAAGAACTAGTTCACCAATTAATTAACGGGAATAACCTCGGAGAAAGCTTAGTTTTTGAAAAGGCCAAGTCCTTACAAATTGATTTAATGGTTCCAAGAGTGGTCATCGTCTTTAAATGTAGTTCTCAACAGATAGATAGGAACCAGAAGCTTGAGCAAAAGATTCAAGAAATGAAGGAAAAAGATGATCTAACGGGTAAAACCTATACAGGAGAAATGGTTATTCTGAAGAAAGTAGCTATTACAAATGAGGATTGGGAGAAGGAGCGTACATTAAATACGATTCGGATTTGGCTTTCCCAGCTGCAAAAAATTGATCCATCTGTCAAATTGGCGATAGGAAGTTATTATTCAACGTTCAAAAAGCTCCATCAGTCCTATAAAGAAGCGCAGGACACGCTTGTCATAGGGGAGAAATTAGTTTTAGAGCAAAGTCTTTTATTATATGAAGATTTCTCGAAGTATGTTTTCATAAATGAACTTGCTCAATCAATGGATAATCCTTTTATTGAAGTCATCAACAAGTTAAAAGGAGAAGGGTTAGGGGACCTTCAAAGGACATTAGAAGTGTATATTAATCAGAACGGCAGAGCGATCAATACGTCAAACGAGCTGTTTATCCATCGAAACTCCCTTCAATATCGTTTAGAAAAAATAAAAGAGATCACCGGGAAAGACCCTAGAAACTACAAAGATTTATTTGAATTGTATCTCTCTATCATTATTGATAAGTTTACTAGTCGAAAAAAGTAAGTTGGTCCGATGAACAGAAAACAACCAAATGTTAGCGGTTTTATTTGTTCGTCTGAACAATGATCTAAAAACCTAAAGCGCTTACAATACAGTTATGATTTCGTGACATCAGAGGAGGAACAGAGATGGATGTTCAAGTAAGCGCTTTAGGCGCCATTGTTGGTTTAGTATTAGCTATTGTTCTTATATTTAGAAAGGTACCGCCTGTCTACGCGTTAGTTGGTGGTGCGATGATTGGAGGCTTAGTCGGTGGTGCGTCAGTAACAGAAACCGTTGACTTAATGATGGGGGGAGCCCAAGGCATCATACCCGCCGTTCTTCGGATTTTAGCAGCCGGTGTCCTTGCGGGTGTATTAATTGAGTCAGGAGCAGCAGCGTCGATAGCTGAAAGTATTGTTAAGAAATTGGGGGAGAAGAAAGCATTGTTTGCACTAGCAATTGCAACGATGACTTTAACAGCTGTTGGTGTGTTTGTTGATGTAGCAGTTATTACGGTGGCTCCTGTTGCATTAGCGATTGCTAGTCGTGCCAATCTATCAAAGACTGCTATTTTGCTAGCGATGATCGGGGGAGGGAAGGCCGGAAACATTATGTCACCGAACCCAAACTCAATTGCCGTTGCTGAGGCGTTTGAAGTTCCGTTAACGTCTGTCATGGCAGCTGGTATTATCCCAGGGATCTGCGGCTTGCTTGTTACTTATGTTATTGCGAAAAGACTAGTAAACAAAGGAACGATGGTTTCATTAGAAGAATTGACTCAAAACAATGATCAAAAGTTACCGGCATTTAGGCTCGCGATCATTGCACCACTAGTCACAATAATTCTCCTTGCGCTGCGTCCGTTATTTGACATTGTCATTGATCCAATGCTTGCGTTACCTGCAGGTGGGCTTGTCGGAGCGTTAGTAATGGGGAAAATCTCGCAAGTGAACACGTTCATTGTATCTGGTTTAAATAAAATGTCTGGAGTCGCTGTGTTACTTCTAGGGACAGGAACGATTGCTGGAATTATTTCAAACTCAGGTTTGCGAAATGTTTTAATAGATGGAATTGATGTACTAGGCTTACCGTCATTTGTATTAGCACCGGTATCAGGGATCTTCATGTCTGCTGCAACGGCATCTACAACGGCAGGGGCAGCAGTTGCAAGTAGTGTATTTAGTACGACTCTCATTGAATTAGGAGTAGCTGGTCTTGCAGGTGCTGCGATGATTCATGCAGGGGCAACGGTTCTAGATCACTTACCGCACGGAAGCTTCTTCCATGCTACAGCAGGAAGTGTCTTGATGTATTTCGAAGAGCGTCTTAAATTGATTCCTTATGAGTCACTTGTCGGCTTAACGATTGCGATTGTCTCAACATTAATCTTTGGCGTATTTAAGTTATTTTTATAAACAAGGGAGGAGTTCCACATGAAAATTGTTATCGCACCAGATTCATTTAAAGAAAGTTTAACAGCATTAGAAGCTGCGAATGCAATAGAAGAAGGACTGAAGGAAGTGCTGCCACATGTTGAGTACGTCAAAGTGCCAATGGCTGATGGTGGTGAAGGGACGGTACAGTCGTTAGTTGATGCAACAGGTGGAACGATTGAATATGCAACGGTAACTGGACCTTTAGGGGAAAAGGTAGAAGCCTTTTATGGACTGTTAGGAGACGGAAAGACAGCGGCGATTGAAATGGCTGCTGCATCAGGACTTGAGCTTGTACCGATGGGGAAAAGAGATCCAATGGTAGCGACAACGTTTGGGACAGGAGAATTGATCTCGGTTGCCCTCGACCAGGGGGTGGAGCGAATTATTATTGGAATCGGTGGAAGTGCTACAAATGACGGTGGCGCTGGAATGGTTCAAGCCTTAGGCGGAAAGCTATTAGACGAAGATGGCAGCGAGATTCCGTTTGGAGGAGCTGGACTTGCGAGACTTGCACGCATTGATCTATCGCAGCTTGATAAGCGCCTTCAAGAGGTCAGTGTTGATGTAGCGTGTGACGTTAACAATCCATTAACAGGCCCAAAAGGAGCATCTGCTATTTACGGTCCTCAAAAAGGAGCAACAGAAGAACAAATTAAAGTGCTTGATGCGAATTTGGCTCACTACGCATATGTCATTAAACGTGATGTAGGAAAAGAAATTAAAGATGTACCTGGAGCAGGTGCAGCAGGCGGGTTAGGAGCAGGGCTGCTTGGGTTTTTATCAGCAGAATTAAAACGCGGCGGTGACTTAGTGATTGAAGCAGTAAACTTAGATCAAAAAGTTAGCGATGCCGACCTCGTGATCACAGGTGAAGGGGGCATCAACCACCAGACGATTCACGGGAAAACCCCGATCTGCGTTGCAAGTACAGCTAAAAAGTATCAAGTCCCTGTTATTGCTTTAGCTGGCAGTCTGACTCATGATTATACGAATGTGTATGACCACGGAATTGACGCTGTCTTTAGTATTGTTCCGGGGGTCGTCACGCTTGAGGAAGCACTGGAGTCTGGGTATGAAAATATGAAGAGGGCGGCGAGGGATTTAGGGGCGGTGATTGAGTTGCTAGGGACAGGTTCCTTGTCCCAATGGTGACGTGATCGTTTTTGAAAGCTGGAAACCAAACGTTGTTGTGCTTTAGCCGGTGAGTTACCAAGTTCTATTAACAATTTGGTTATACGCCATATTTATAATCAAGAAACCACACTGGAAGCGGCTATTCAACAAGATCAAGACTTAGCGCTTCAAGCATTTGATCAAGAGCCATTGCTGAGCAGCCTCAGTCCAGAACAAATAATAGACCTCTTTGATGAAATGGTAGCAAATACAAAAGAATATTTAGTAGGGTGGTAGCTCTCATTTTGGGGGTCAGTCCCCTTACAAATAAAGAAATAGAGCCTCGGAGGATCCCAAGCTCTATTTCTTTAATTTTTCTAATTCGTTAATAGCGTTTGAAGAGTTACGAATTTATATCCTTTTTCCCGTAAATCATCAATTATTTGCGGCAATGCTTCCACTGTCCCGTCTAGAAGGCGAGTCTCTGCTTGGAAGTTATGCTGGAGAATGATGCCACCAGGGGAAATGTCGCGTTTTACAATAGCTATTATTTCATCTCCAGATAAGCCGCTCCAATCTAGTGTATCAACAGACCACATGATGTTTCTCATTCCCATTTCATTAAAAATAGCGATATCTGATTTGGTGTACGCACCAAAGGGAGGGCGAAATAAGTCAGGCTTTTTTCCGACGACTTTCGCCATTTCGGCTTGTGTTGATTGTATTTCTTCTCTTACTTTCGACGACCATACACGCCTAAGATCAGGATGATTCCATGTATGGTTTGCAATACCATGGCCTTCGTTGACAATTCGTTTCATTTCTTCAGGGAACTGTCTTATTTGCTTTCCCATTACAAAAAATGTCGCAGGTGCTCCTTTTGCTTTTAAAATGTCTAAAATTTGTGGGGTGTAGCGACTTTCAGGACCATCATCAAAAGTTAAAGCAACAAGTTTTTCTGTCATGTTTCCATGTGCGATCAGGTTTGGCTTAATCTCAAAATTAGTCGTAATAAACGTACGTGCCAAAGTCGCGTCATACCGTACATCCATCCCTAATTTCCTAGCTACATTCACGATAGGTACAAACGGTTCGCCATTAAAATCAATCGTTTCAATTGGAAGAGAGTGTCGTTGCCATGTACCTCTGACATAATCATCAGAATACTTTTTGCCTATAGGTAATGCAAACATCGTATTTCTAACACGAAATACGACAGAACGGTACTGTTCGTCCCAATCAACGAACGCCCCCGTATGCTTTAGAAAGAGGGCTGGAACAAGCAAATGTCCTTCTCTCATGATGTATTTTGTAGTAATAGGTTTGTCATCAATCATGATCGGTGCTTCTGCTAGCTTTGATTCTTGAGCGTGAGCTGTTGTTGAAAGGAATGAAAAAAGAAGAAGCAAGGTAAGGTACATTTTGCGGTTAGGTAAGAAAAAGATATTCTTCCACATTATTTTCGTACTCCTTTTTTTGTTTAGTAAGATGTAGGTAGCATTCCCAAATAAACAAATATACTATCCGTAAAATTAGAAAAAGGGTCAGACCCCCATTTACTGCATTAATGCAGTAAAGCTAGCAGCCATCGCGATTATTCCTATGGTATACTAGAACGAAGAGCCTATACGAGGCTTATTCTTTCATAATCTATTTATTTATCGGAGTGATCGTATGACTATAAGAATGTTATTTTTCGTAGCAATGCTACTGACAATAATCGGCTGCCAACAACAAGAAATCACAGTTGAGTCGAACCCTGAGCAAATTGATGCAGAATTCGTCCGACAAGAGGCACCTGGACCAGTCGAAGAAGAGCGGACTGAAACAACAATTACGATTGGTGCAGTCGGAGACGTACTGTTGCATGAACGTGTGTATGTACCAGCGGAAACCGAGGGTGGCTATGATTTCATGCCGATGTTGCAAGAGGTCGAATCATTACTTGCAGCGCCCGATTTCTTAATGGCGAACCAAGAATCAATGCCAGGAGGTGTGGAAATCGGTTTATCAACTTATCCTTCCTTCAATAGTCCGCAAGAGATCGTGAGCAATTTGCAAACGTTAGGTGTGGATATGGTTATTGGAGCGAATAATCATACGTTAGATAGAGGGGTAAAAGCAGTAGAAAGTGCGCTCGATTTCTATGATGAAATCGGCATGGATTATGTTGGTGTCTATCGTGATACGCCTGATCGAGAGAAGGATCGTATCGTCGCTGTCGATGATATAACTCTTGGGGTGTTGGCATACACGTACGGTACAAATGGCATTCCAATCCCAGAAGGACATGAAGATATTGTCGCCTTAATTGACCGAGAGCGGATGCAGCAAGATGTGGAAAGACTCCGTGAAAAAGTGGACATTGTTATCGTTCATATGCACTGGGGAGACGAGTATGCTCGCGAACCAAATGCCGAGCAGCGTGAACTCGCACAGCACTTATCGGAAGCCGGAACCGATATTATTTTCGGACATCACCCTCATGTATTGCAACCGATTGACCATTTGCAACAAGAAAATGGTCAAGAGACATACGTTTTTTATTCCTTAGGAAATTTCTTTTCGGGTCAAAACTTCGAGTATACCGATATTGGCGGAGTTGGCACGATCGAGGTAACGAAAACTATAAAAGGGGACGAGCAGGTAGTGGAAATTCACACCCCGCACATCGAACCGACCTTGGTCATGCTTGAAAACGATGTGTATCGGATGATGCCAATGGCTGATTCAGGTGGTTCCCTCATCAACGGGAGTACAACGGAACAGATGCGCGAACATGTGCAAATGTATGTAAATGAATAGCGGGGTCAGACCTCGCTATCGTACTATGATGATGTAAAGTGGGGTCTGCCCCCAATTGAAAGGAGTATCCTATGGTAGAAGGATCTATCGTCATGTTGCTTTTTTTACTGGTTATTTTCGGTGGTCTTATTTTAAATATTATCACAAGTATCTGGTGCTATCGAGATTCAATCAGGCAAGGGAACAGCAAAGAGTATAGCTTGCTTTGTTTAGTAGCAACCCTGTTCTTCCCAGTTGTTGGCTTCATTATCTACTTACTTATCCGCAAATAGCTGATAAAAAGGCAAATTAGTGGATATCATCTTATGATCTTCACCTCTAACTAATGGAATATTCCGAAAAAATATAACAGGAAACATGTAAAAGACTGAAGAATCTCTCTTATATTAACATTTCTATTATATAATGGATGTCGTTCTATATCAAGAACACACATAGGATTTTTTTAATGGGTTAATAGATCTAGTGAACAATCTCTACTAAAAAAGAATTGCTTGATTGAGTACTTTTTCCTGCATACTAGTAATCTGATTATTACTGTCTAGGAGATGAAAATAGAAAACCACTTAATCCAACCGATAAAAGATAGCCATAAAGGAATGCTTAACGACGTTCCCCATACTAATCCTGTTAAAAACGTATTTTCGTTTTCCATCTATGCATCCTCTTTTCCTATTAGATTAGAAGTACTATACACATTATAATTGAAAACGCTTTCATTATAAAGAGCAATCTTTCTACAAATAAGTCGCTTTTTTGACGTATTACAGGCGAAAAGGCAGGACTCTATCTATGAGAGACCTGCCTTTTTCTTGTGACCGAATACACAATGGCTAACATCAGACAGGCACCGAATGAATTGATCAAAACATCTGTCACCGCCCCAGATCGGTCGGGGATAAATGACTGATGCCATTCATCAATGGCGCCGTATAAAGTCGCGAGTCCCCAGGCAAGGGCGTAACGATGCTGTTTGCCACGTAAAGCGAGCCAGAACCATAATGCTAATAAGCCAAACGCCGTAACATGCACGCATTTTCTAGCAATGTAATTTAAAATAGCTGAATCGAAAAAGGGATTGCTCAATAACTCTTCGGTCGAATCCCCTGTGAAAAAAGGTTGTTGTGTCGCAACGGCAGTGGCTATGCACCAAGCAACAGCAATGCCCCACCATACTTTCGTGTTCTTCATAATATCACCCATCATGAATTATACACGATTTGTGAATCAGTTTCGGCATAATCATTATCGACAAAGCCGAATACATGGAGTATACAACGTATTAGCAAAGGCGGGATTCTTCTGTATAAAAGAGGCCCTTCAAAACGCTAATATCGTAGCGATTCTATTATACTAGTGCTCTTCTTATTCTTTCTCATTCCTTCTGACCTCATTAAGCAAGCCAAACACAATAAAAAAATGGAGCGTGAACGAAGAATGATTGGTTAAATCTAAAACACCTCCCATGTATGAAAGGTGCGGTTTGGTACATTATGTGTCTTTTGCAATCTTTTTTCTATTTGGTGCAAGTGGTGGCTGTTCTAACCACTTATATTGCGTCATAATATGGAACCATTCTTTTGTCACCATCAGGTTTTTTAATATAATTTTTTCGTACGTTATTACAAGGTCTGTTCGCATTGCTGAAGCAAGTCCTGTTCCATGATAGGCTTGTGAGGTTTGTAATAGGAATCCAATATGATACAACATTAACTTATCTGAAAAAGGAGAATCTCGAGAGATTGTGACTTCTGATTCCCAAGACATTGGTATCGGTAAATGATCTCCATGTAGTATTTTTCCTAACGCTTGAATTTGCTCATCTGCGTTTTGGGCAGAGGCTTCTAAAAACTTTCGCGCTTCTTTTGATTGAGTAACTTGGCTAAAGGCAATCGAAAGGGTTTTTTCCATTATCTTCTTTTTTATATTAAATGAAAGACCAATAATTTCAGTTGCGGTTAAAGGTCGTTTGTCCCCAAAAAAGCCATCTAAAAATGGTTGACCCGAAACAAATTCAGGATTTGCATTAGGATAAAAGTAAGGATCTCTTTGAAAGTGTCCCTTTTCTAAAAGTAATTCAATCGTTTGATGGTACATTTTTTTTCCGTCATTATCACAGGAATCATAAAAGTATCGTAAATCCTTTCTTACAGAGGCACTAAGCGATGTTGTGTGGCCTAATAAACCATGTAGCGTCATTACGTGTAAATAGTGTAAACAAAATATGTCCGAAAATAATCTTTTTGTCCCTTTATTAAGATCTGTATCAGTAAATCCAATCGGTACTGGAAATCCTTCATTTTCAATGAACATAGTTATCTGTTGCTTATGTTTTCCAAATATCTTTATTGCCTCTTCAAAAAGAGTTCTTATTTTTTTATCTTCTATAATGGATAACATATACGTATTTACAATATTGGCCACTGATCCATTAACAAATTGCGCCCACAAAGTCCCTATTTCAGCAGATGTGAGCTTTAAATCTTTATTCATGAAATCACCTCTAAAGTATGATTTACAAATTCAGCAAGAAATATGCAATTATTATTGGACCTTTTTGAAATGAAAACATTTATGAATTTCTTGAAGAAGGGTAACTCTTTAAGCACGAATACACGAAAAAAGGCAAGCAAAATAATCGAAGCTACTGAAAAGGTGAAAACGGAGCAGCTAACCAAACAAGTCAAAGAAGAAATTCACAAACAGGAAAAAAGAAAAAAGGAAAAATACTGAAGCGGACATTTTTTGTCATCTTAGGTGCAGTCCTGATGGCAGTGGGAATTGAAATATTTCTTGTGCCTAATAATGTTATGGATGGTGGGATAGTTGGCGTTTCCATTATTTTATCTTATCTAACGGGAATTAAACTTGGAAAACTGCGGATATAAAGTGCTTTCAAGCCATGATTTTCCCTTATTTAAAAAGAAGACAAAGCCGTTATTCCATAATGTTTTGTCTTCTTTACGGATAGTTAGCTTGACATCATAATATGAAAAACACCTTAATCTATCGTTCGTTCATGATAAATTTCAAACATATTTTTAAATTACTTGTTGTCATTTGATCGTTATTATGGTAAATTGATCTCCTTGGGTCAAAAACAGGCTGTGATGTTAGCGATGTTTATTCGTTCCTATGTTGAACATGTTGTTACGTGTTTCAGCGCAATGATAGTTAGGGTTTTTTTGTGAGATTAGGAATTTGCTAGTTTTCTATAATCTATTGGGGCCTTAGCTCAGCTGGGAGAGCGCCTGCCTTGCACGCAGGAGGTCAGCGGTTCGATCCCGCTAGGCTCCA
>NZ_JAWRVL010000045.1:0-21349 GCF_036663595.1 Halalkalibacter lacteus | reverse complement strand
TATTGGATTTTAGAAAGAAAGATAAAGGCATAAGAGAAACCCCACTTGAAAAAGTGGGGTTTCTCAACAATCTGAGCTAAATCCATAGGATTTAGCTCTTTTTTTCTACAGCGATTTATTGCTGTTCTCGTAATTGTTTAAAGTCAATCTCTTCATTATGATTATTTAAACGAAAGATCACCGATTCATCGATGACACGATATTCATCTAGCACCTCAACTAAGTATCGGAATCTCGTTTGAAAACGATGAACATCAAACGTTTCCTTTTCAATCTGAGCCGTCATATCAATTCGTTCTATTTCAACTGTTTCCATAACAGCATCTAGATCTACCCCTTGCAGATCCATTAAGTTCATTTGTTCTAAATGCTGACGGACAAGCGGCTTGTATTTTTCGTCGGAACCTCGAAAGGATACTTCATAAGCCGAAATGCTAACTTCTTCCGCTTCATCCACAGCCACTTCTTCTACTTCTACATCCTCTTCTATCAAATCAACTTCTTCTCCATCCTCGGTATAGACAACTTCTACATCCTTCATCAGAAATTCATTTTGATATGGTTTAAAAACGTTTAAGAGAGACGCTGGTTCTTCCAAGACTAGATCTTGTAACTCTTCACGAGGAATTGCTTCCCAATCCGCCCCATCACGATCAGGCTTCGTTAACCACTCGTCGTCATCTACATATAAGAAAAAAAGGAGTGGATCTTTTAAATTTAACAATGTCATCTCGACCGTTCCATACATTTCCAATGGTGAAAATTGCACATCAACATCCATCGAAGTTCTAAATGATTCTTGTTGAGCTCTTAAAGTTTGTGTTCTTGATAAGGAAGCCATATCTAATTTTTCCATAGAGGAAATTCCATTATCATACACTTCTTCAGGCGACAATTCTTCGCCACAACCAGCTAAAACAAGCATAAGCGAAACAATCGCTATGGCTAACATTTTTCTACCCATTTCTATCTCTCCTACTATACACCGCGACACGTATGCTTTGGTTTGATCAATCACCTTTCTATTTTACATAACGACCTCTACCTAAAACAAGTTCTCATTTAAGAAAAAAACGCATAGCGGTCTTTTCTTATCTTTCTTATATTCTCTCAAAATTTCATATTTATCTTTTAAAAATATATTTTTTCAACAAATTACACATATCCACACTTACATTTCGACAAAAAGCCACTCTGTTACTTAATTGTAACATAAAAAATTAGCGAATTATGGTAAACTATCAAAGTGCTTACCCGAAATTTGTTAGATTTAAACATTACATTTAAAATTATAGTAGGAGTGATCTTCTTGTGTAAGAAAATTTTGTCGTCTTTCCTGGTATTTACATTGGTTATAGCCTTCTTCTCAAGCTATCAAGCAAGTGCTTCAACCGCAAATAAAGTCATATCAGTAGCGAAATCCCAAATTGGAACTCCTTATGTATGGGGAGGAACAACACCAAGTGGATTTGATTGTTCTGGATTTATGCGTTATGCCTTTAATCAGGCTGGAATTAGCCTTCCACGTACAACTGCAGAACAATACCGTGTAGGTCAATCTGTTTCAAAGTCTAACTTACGTCCTGGAGATCTTGTGTTTTTTGAAACGTATAAACCAGGTGCTTCACACTCTGGTATATACATAGGAAACAATCAATTTGTACATGCATCTTCGTCCAATGGAGTGAGTACTTCTTCCATTAATGATCCTTATTACTGGGGTCCGCGGTACCTTGGAGCTAAACGAGTGCTTGAAAATCAACAAGCTGCTACACCAAAACCGGAACCAAAACCAGAGCCAAAGTCTTTACCGGCAGGACAATACCATGACGTTTCTTCTAACTCTAGTTCATATGCATTGATTAAAACATTAGGAGAAGCAGGTGTTATTAATGGATACAGTGATTATACATATAGACCTGATAATTCAATTACGAGAGCGCAAGTGGCTCAATTGCTAGCCCGTGCATTAAATTTAAAGCCTACCAATTACTCTGGTAAATTTAATGATATAAATAAAAATACAAGTGGCTATGAAGAAATTCAAGCCGTCGTAGATGCAGGCCTATTTAAAGGGGATGTAGATGGTAACTTCCGACCTGGAGATCCTTTTACACGAGCTCACATTGCAGTTGTGTTCGATCGAGCTTTCGATTTACCTGATGCTGTATCGGCAACCAACTTTTCTGATATTAATTCCTCTCTCGGTGCGTATGATTCCATTCAACGCTTAGCAGCAAGTGGAATTACTACTGGTCATAGTGATAATACTTATAGACCAAATAACGCAACAACGAGACTTCAACTAGCTATTTTCTTGTATCGTGCTCTATATGAATAAGACGTTTTAAAATGATGATAGGTTTCAAAAACCTATCATTTTTTTATTTAGTATTTTCTTCACTTCAAATTTCTTGTAATTTTAGTTATGATAGTAAAAGTGCTAGATCACTCTATTGAAAGTGGTGAGTAAATGAAGTTACAACATTCTCTTATTCTACTCTTAAGTTTCTTCCTTTTACTAGGAATGGATCATAACGAAAATCAAGACGAATTCATTATTACATTTGAAGAGGAAGTCAATGAATCTCTCTTAGAAGAGTTAGGATATGAAATTGTAGAACAATTTGAGCTGTTCCCAGGTGTTGTTGTCCGTAGTATTGATTCTGATGTCGACAAAATATCAGTTCTTTCAGCTCAGGCCGCCGCTAATTTTACAGTAGAAGAAAACGCACAAATTATTTCTGTTGCTTCTTCCAACAAAAACTGGGGCATTGATCATTTAAATATTCCAAAATCTTGGGAATCAGGCTATACAGGTAAAGGCGTAAAAGTAGCGATCGTTGATAGTGGCATTTCTACCAGTCATACCTCTCTTAACGTAGCAGGGGGGAGAAACTTTGAAAAAGGAGCGGAAAGCTCTAACTATAACGATGACTTTGGTCATGGAACGCATACTGCTGGAATTATAGCCTCAACAGCTTCCGAAGCTTCAGGTGTTGCTCAAGGCATCGAATTATACGCTGTAAAGACTTTGGATAAGAATGGTTATGGGGATTTAATGGATACGATAAAAGGAATTGAATGGGCTGTCAAACAAGGCGTAGATATTATTAATCTCAGCTTAGGAACAGATAATCCTTCAACTGCTTTAAAAGCTGCTGTTGATCAAGCTCATGAACGAGGTGTGTTAATCGTTGGTGCAGCTGGTAACAAAAAGAACAACTATGATACGCCAATGAACGTACAGTATCCTGCACGCTATGGAAGTGTCATTGCTGTTTCTGCAGTCGACCAAAATAACAACCTTGCTAGATTCTCAGCTTCTGGTTCTGCGATTGAATTAACAGCACCAGGAGTGAAAATCTATAGCACGTATCTTAACAACGGATTTCAAAATGACAGTGGTACATCCATGTCTACTCCATTTGTAACAGGTGTATTGGCTCTATATAAAGAAGCATTTCCAAGTGCCTCTAATTTAGAAATAAGAAGAATGGTTCAAACAAGCGCACTTGATCTAGGATCGAAAGGACGTGACCAAAAGTACGGATTTGGCCTTGTTCAACCGCCTATTAAACAGTCAACAGGCGATGTTCCCGTTCATTCGTTTAAAGATGTAAATCCACAGGCTAGTTTTGCTGAACATATTAACTATTTATTTTCACGAAATATCATTACAGGCTATGATGATAATCAGTACTTCAAACCTAAAGACAGTGTTCGTCGTGGGCAAGCTGTTGCGATGATTGGACGATCTTTAATTTGGAATGCTCCAAAATCCGAAACAGGTTATTCAGATGTGAAGTCGGACTACTTTGCCTCTGGGTATATTGCAAGAGCTACTGAGAGAAATATACTTAGTGGATTCTCTGATGGAACATTTCGTCCTAATGCTCCGATTACAAGAGGGCAAATGGCAAAGATTATCGGAAATGCATATAATTTAGAACGAGAATATGAAAATGTTTTTCCTGACGTTAATGATAAGACTACCGGTGCAGAAGCCATTCCACTCTTAGTTGAACTAGGGGTTGTCGGGGGATTCTCTGATGGAACATTTAGACCAAGTGACCCTTTAACAAGAACGCAGTTTGCTGCGATCATGGCAAGATTATTGAATGAGGGTTTAAGGTTATAACTTGCAGTAAGGCTGTCTCAGAAATTTGAGACAGCCTTTTTACGGTGCCTGACACCTGTCGGATGATCGATTCTTCTTTCTGATCTTTTCTAGCAATTCCTTCGCTTGTACTTTCGCATTTTTTGTTTGTTCTTCTAACTTTGTAAACTGAGTAACTTTCCCTTCATCACTAATAACCGCTTCAATTGTGTGAATAAAAGGGTATTTCATTCTGTTAATCATGATTTTAAAAATTGGTAAAAAAGAGACTACATTCACTCCCATTTTCTAAGCACTACCAAGAAATACAGTGCAGAAAAAATTTATTTTTTTTAAAAAATAAATCTATCAATTTCCCAATTTCAAGATTATAATATTCTAGAATTTATTAAATTACTTCAGGAGGAATGTTATGTGAAAGGGTTGTTCATGTCCTTGTTATTTGGTTTAGGTCTTCTGTTATCACCTTCTTTTAGTTATGCAGCACCATCTGAAACAGATCTTAAAAATTTTCTAGACGGAACCGGTTTGACCCAAACAGATTTAGAAGAATATCTTGATTTTTATGATTGGGCACTTGAAGATTTTGAAGACATGGAAGAACTTAGTAATTTTTTAGGCCCTATTCTTACAGATGGAAATTTACTTGAGTTGCTAGAAGAGTATGAACTCACATTAGAAGAAGCCACTCAACTTCTTATCGAAAACGGGGAATTAGAAGAAGGACAAACGATTTTTGAC
Organism: Halalkalibacter lacteus; assembly: GCF_036663595.1. Lineage (NCBI taxonomy): Bacteria > Bacillati > Bacillota > Bacilli > Caryophanales > Bacillaceae > Halalkalibacter > Halalkalibacter lacteus. The sequence goes on along the minus strand of NZ_JAWRVL010000045.1, from coordinate 16,488 downwards.
GTCTATATCTTTTATGATGACCTTGATATCGATCTGTTTTACTACAATCTAACACCGATTACGGAAGAAAATTTACAACAATTACTAGACATGTACGATTTAACCTTGGACGAGCTTCATGCCTTATTAGCTGAGCATGGTGATACTCTTGATTTTTATGAGCATATAGAAGACCTTGAATGGTCGATTGAGTATTATCTTTATTATGCTGACGAGGAGATTGATTTTTCCGATATCGATGACCTCTTTGACCAACTTGGCTTAACATCAGATGAACTAGAAAGGCTCTTTGATCACTTTCTTGCGCTTGATTTCGAAAACCAAGCGTTTTTAGATAAGTTAGACGAGCTGTCATGGCGTTTAATGGCGTTTGAAGACTTTGACGAAGCATCTGAATTAACACCAGAGCAAATTGCTGACTTACTAGACATCTTCACCCAGCTTCTCGATTTATTTGAAATGGACGTGAAATTCTATCTAGTCAAAGATGACGAGAAAAAGCCTATCACTATCGCAACTCTTATGACGATGACAAGTACTGATGGCTACGATCTATTCCTTGAACTTTACAACAAGCAAGGCGACTTCCTAGCTGATTTGTTCTTCACAGCTGACATGCTTGGATCAGAGATTATTACCGAGACAGGCAAAGACATTAAAAAAGTTGAAGAAGTTATCGTAGAAAAAACGACGACGAAAAAGCTAATTGAATCAAAGCCAATTGAATCAAAGCCAGTAACGAAAACGCAAAAAGGCGCGAAGCTTCCAAAGACGGCTTCTGACTATTTAGCGAACACTGCTGCTGGTCTCGCTTTAACTGCAGCAGGCTTTGCCATCTATCGTCGTTTTAAAGTGAAAAATGCGTAAAGCTCGAAACAAAAAAAGAAGAATGAAGCCATTCATTCTTCTTTCCTTATGTTGCGTAATGATCGTAGGAGGCCTTTTATTTTCAAGTACCAATGCGTTTAAATTTCTGAAGGGGTATTTGTTGTTTAAAACGGCTCAGATTACAACGGAAGTAGTCGTATCAACTGATGTTCCTTTCGAAGATGAGGAAGCGAAAACAGACGAACAAGAGGAAGTCGAGTCGGCAGAGGAAAAACCGCCTTCTAATTACCCACTTCACCCTGAAATTGGCGATTTAATGGGCGAACTGTACATCCCAAAGTTGGATGCAACTTTGCCGATCTATCACGGAACAAATGAAGACGAGTTAGAAAAAGGCGTCGGCCACTTTGCTGGAAGCGTCTTGCCAGGCGAGAATGATAATGCTGTCTTATCAGGACATCGCGATACCGTCTTTCGGCAATTAGGGGATGTCGGAGAAAATGATTTGTTGATCGTGACAACCGCTGCGGGGGAATTTACGTATAAGGTCAAAAGAGTCCGTATTGTCGACGAAGACGATCGTACGGTTATTGTTCCTAAACCGAAAGCAACGTTAACGGTCTCGACTTGTTATCCGTTCAACTTTGTTGGAGCTGCTCCGGAGCGTTATGTGCTGGTTGCGGAATTAAAGGGGCAGGAGAAGAGAAGTAAGGACTTATGAAATAATGATCATGAAACAGGTCGGCTGTCTTTAAAAAACATAGACAGCCGCTTTTCTCAAGTTGCTCTCTCATTCACGCTCACGATTAAAATACTCCCTAACTACCTCCTGTATTACCCCGTCAAAATCAGCTGACTCCCGCCTATGCTCCCCAGCCATAAATTCTTGTCCACATCCATCCGCTGTAACTTCAAACCCCGAATAATACAAATCTGTTATCCCTTCGCCAGTCTCTGGATAGTCTGAATAACCACCAGTTGGAAACAGATAAATGCATTGATTATCAACGGCTGTTCGATTTCCGTTTTCATCAACATAATAGTATTGATCCGTTACAATCCCATGCCTCATATCCCGTGTTGATGTCACGAAATAGCCATCCTCATGAATCTCATGCACGAAATAATCGTTTTCAACTTCAACAGGAGGCGCTCCCGGAACATTGTAAAAAACGAACACATCTCCCTCATATCCTTCAGGAATGAGGTACACCCCGTTCGTCTCATCAGTTTTAGTGAACAAATAAATAGATAGACAGACTATTCCGCCCGCAACAACAACTGCTGCAATCACTCTTACCAAGCGAGACGCCCTTTTGAATTTGCCCATCATTATATACACAACAATCGCAATGGTTGTAATAATAAGAATGGTCGGTGTGATGTAATACAATGCAAAAATAAGAATCTCTGAAAATGAAAAAGAATACACACCTGGCTCATTTTCAGAATGTCGCATCAAACCAACCGTTGCCATACTGACAGCTATGATCACTGACAGCATGAGAGAACCAATTAGAACTTTTATAAGTTTCATCATTTCCTAACTTTCTCCTTTCCATTCAATTAAAAAAGTCCATTGCTTTATCAATGAACGAAAAATGGAAGTTATTATATTGTCTATCTCATTTGCACTCTCTTCAACTTCCTCTGATAGTGGTTCATCATCAAACTCTACTACTAGTATAAACTATTCTTTTTTCTAAATCATTCCCCATACCAATTTATATGAATTCTGTACTAGAATACTCTTACCTGCTGCTTCCATTTTACCTGCTCATAATAAAAAAGTGACATCAACTGCCACTTTCACGAGTCTTCTATCTATATTTTATCTCTTCAAACCAACACCCTACTGCTTCGTCAAAAGTCTATGAACTAACTTGCCCCACCCAATTATCGACATCCATAACGGAACACTCAACACTGTTCCCCAAAACATACCGACTAACACGTTTCCATCTCTCTCCATATCCCATTCCTCCTTTTTTATGGATTCTAGGCAAATGGACTGCTGTTTATACGCTATCGTATGTCTTGATTTCGGACTTGATGAACACTATTCTCTAAAAAGATTGTTCTAAGAGGCCACTGAAAAAGGTTGCTTTTTACCTTTTTCAGTGGCCTTTAAGCAATGAGAGTAGCCGTTGCCTTGTTTTAAAGCCCGCTATGAGTGGGTTTCTCATAGCAGGCGCGCAACGTGCGGAGCCATTGCCGCTTCCTCGATGGACTTTTTCAGTGCCCTCTGTTCTAATCCATTTTTGTACACTTCTTTTCTTCGTTAATGTCACCTTTTACATTTTGGATATATTTATCCAAATCAGGTGTATAATCCCTACCTTTTGAAGCACACTACAAAAAAAACGAAAGGAGCAAACCGATGAACACGTTATTTAGTAAGACTTGTAAGATTGTAGGCTTGGTTGATACGAAAGGCTACCTCTTTGATAAAAGTCTGAAATGGATCACCTTTATCCAGAATAACAATTCGTTTTCGTCTTCTTGTCATTGGGTAGGAGCTGTCGTTTATTTAATCTAGGAAAGACGGCCACGCCGTCATTTTAAAGTTGAACGATAAGTGTGGTTCTTGTCGTTCAACGCGCAGCGTATGGAGCCATTGCCATCCTAGAATGGGCTTTCATGCTTCATTGAATTCACTCTAATTTAATTCATACTTATCTTTATAAGAGAAAAAAGTTCCTCCAGTAGGTTCAGTACTAGAGGAACTTTCATTCAATTTCGGGCGGTGTTTAGCACTAGAAAATAGTTGCGATCACTTCTTCAAGTGTCATCGCACTTTCTACATCAAACGTACCTGGGCGTAATTCATTTGCTAAACCACGCTTTTCGACTTCATTATAAAACTCCATTGCACTATCAATGATGTGGGCACGCACAAGTGCTTTCCCAACATCAATGCTTGTCATGCCTGGTGAGACAGTCAGCATCGTACGGTAGATAATTTTCTCTTCTACCTCTTTCTCTTCTTCTGTTTCTTCAGCCTCTTCTATTTCTTCAACGGCTTCTGCTTCTTCAATCGTTGCAAGTTGTATTTGCCACTCTTCTTCTGTTTGGATAACGTAGCCTTCCGTCGCTAGCATGCTTTTCATCTCTTCAACAGACAATTTTTCTGCGGCATGAGTACTAGCTGTTTCACTAGGTCCCAACAAGTAGACACCACCACATACACCCGCTGCTACGATTAATCCGAATGCAAAGCTACGGATCGAGTTAGCTTTCATTGGCAACTCGTCTCCTTTCACCCTTTTGTTCCATGTATGGAGCAAGCAAGAGCTTTACCTCATTTTCAGTTAGCTTTGTTTCCGCTGCGATCCCTTCAAATGAGTAGCCACGCTTATGCAAATCGAGCACTTCACGCAACAAAAGTCGTTGCTTCGCAGAACCCGCCTTTTTTCCTTCTTCTGTTGATTGAACTTCCGCATCAAGCTCAAAGTTGCGCAGTTGCTTTTGCAGTTCCTGTACTTCTTTCATAATGGAAATCGAAAACTCTTCCATTTCACGTTTCCCTGCTTTTGATTCTTGTCTAGTTTTATAAAACGACAAAATGAGCAACATCGCTGCTGCACCAAACAAAATGGCTAACGCCCATTCCATCATATTATGATCCTCCCTTACTACGAATCTAGTATCTTACAACTTTTATTATAACACTGATCGTAATGAAAATTCGATAAAAAATGTGTAAATACTACAAACGTTGAAAAGGTGACTCAAAAGGTCGGTTTTCACCTTTTGAGTCACCTTCCGAATGATATTTCTCTTTGCAATTCATATCCCTTGCGTGTACGTCCTCTTGCTCCGGACTGTTCCTCACCGTAAATCGTCGCATCATATGGACAGGCATGCATCGTGCCGTCATACTTAGAAGATAAAGCCATCGATCTTTTCCCTATCTTACTTGTTCAATTTTTCTAATGCACTACTTGCTAACTGAGCCATTAATTCAACCCCTATGACAAGTGCCTTTTCATCAATATCAAATTGTGGATCATGCAATGGTTTTTGAACATCACGCGTTGCAATGGCAGTACCTAACCAGAAATATGCACCAGGATAATGCAAGAGAAACCGTCCGAAGTCTTCTCCACCTAAACTCGGATTTACTTCTGGAGTCGCCTCCTCTCCTAACAACTGTTGCGCTACTTCCTTCACTTTTCCTGCCCATTCTTCCGTATTGACTGTTGATAAATATCCATCTAAATATTCTATTTCGGCTTTGGCCCCCATTGACTGGGCAATGCCTTGCACCAAATTGAAGATATTGTCTTTTACACGCTGTTTAACTTCAACTTTATAGGTACGTACGGTCCCTTCAATTGTCACTTTGTCTGCAATGACATTATAACGACTTCCTCCTTCAATCCGCCCAATTGTAATCACAGCAGATTCAAGCGGATCGACATTGCGACTAATAATCGTTTGAAGCGCACCAATAATTTGATTAGTCACAATGATTGCATCCGTTGTTTGATGAGGCATGCTCGCATGACCACCAGCACCTTTTATCTCGATTTTCATTCTGTCGGAATTCCCCATCATTGGTCCTGGGAGAATCCCAATTTTTCCAACTGGTAAATCAGGCCACACATGTTGAGCAAAGATTACATCCGGCTCATACTTATCAAACAAGCCATTCTCCATCATCGCCTTTGCCCCGCCAATTGGCGCATCCTCCTCGGCTGGTTGAAAGACGAGCAAAACCGTACCAGCTAATTCTTTTTTATACTTATGAAGGAGCAATCCTGTAGCAACTAACATCGCCGTATGGGCATCATGTCCACATGCATGCATGACTCCTTCGACCTTTGAGCGATACTTGACATCATTTTCTTCTTCAATTGGAAGAGCATCCATATCCGCGCGTAATGCAACTGTTCCTCCAGGTTTTTCTCCTTTTACAACACCAAGAACACCATTTCCTCCAAATCCTGTATAGTATTCAATTCCTGCTTCTTTTAAGTAGCTCTGAATTTGCTTAGATGTTTTTACTTCTTCATGACTTACCTCTGGATAGCTATGAAACTGTCTTCGCAAGTCCGTCACTTGTGTTTCAATCTCGATCCCTCTACCTTGAAATTGTAAATTTCCCATCGCGGTTCCATCTCCCTTTTTCTCTTTCATCTACTAATAGGAGATAGGCGTTGAATGCTCAACGACCGTTTCCTTGTGGTTTTTCTAGAAAATTTCACCATAACTAGAATCACAGTGCCTAGCCGTGGTTCAATTAATTTTTCTCTGGAACTTATTCCACACACTTTCAACTCAATCGAATGTTTTCATAGAAGAAACCTGATTTCTTCGGTACTTTCTTTTAATTTGTATTCAACGCCATGGTTCACGATCCATTTTTTTATTTTTACGGACATTATCCTTGTTTATTATTTTAAATAGAATAGTAGCACAATTCAAAATTCACTCCAATTCATTTTAGAGAAATCTCCAAAATGTTTCCGTAAATAATCTAACAGGAACATAAAAAGAGCAGTCTCATTCATGTCAGACTGCTCTTCTTATTAATTGCTCATGTTACTAGCGTGTTCAAAAAAGGAATGGCAGTGGCTACGCTCATTGCTTCGAGTTTGTTAAATAAGGTAATAAGAACGACGCTTTTGAACAATCGCTTTACCCATCTACTGGTTTACCGCCGAGAGATTCATATTCTTCATTTTCCAATGACAAAATAAACCCTTTTCCTCGAATGCTTTTTATGGAAATTTCCTCTCCCGTTTTTTTCCGAATTCGATACATAAGCGCATTTACTTCTTCTGCGCTCACATCGGGAATTTGCTCATCACAATGGATTCTTTCTGACCAAACGTACTCCTTCACTTCTTCTTTCGAAACAAATTGTTGCTCGTTTTGAATAAGGAGCTCGATGCATTTATATTCTTTCTCTGAAAAAACATATCTGCTATTCTTTATAATGACTTCTTGTTGAAAGGGATCTAAGCGAACATCCTTCCTCTCTCTGTTTGCGACATCTTTCATCATAGGAGCGACATCGACGGTTTCATCCAAATTGGTCGATGAAAAAGAAAGAAGAATGAGATTGTTCGCAAGCGCAAGTTTATCTCCATTACGCAGCAACGTTGCCTGATTCGGTTGAAGACGCTGATTATTGACAAACGTGCCATGCTTGCTGTCTGCATCCGTCACAAAAAAATTCCCATTTTTCGTATAAATAGAAGCGTGTTTTCTAGATACATAGATATTATGAAAGGAGACATCCGGCACCCATTCGTTGCTTTTTCTCCCTATCATCAATTCTCGTTTTTTTAATGGGATCATCGCCCCTTCTTCAAAGGGTGTCCCACGTTCTACAAGTAAATAAGCAGGTACATTCAATTTCCTCGCCCCTTATTCCTGTCCACTATCATTTTTCTATCATTCAATTATTATGTCATAACTATTGTAATAAGGTAAAGATTTCACTAATAATGTAGAAAATAGGTTTACAAGATTCATTGGAGGACATAATGATAAAGCGAATATTTTATAAAAATAGATTTGTATACGCAGCGTTTCTTTTAGCGCTTATTTTATTTATGTATGTTAATAACAGCTCACTTTTTGCTAAGCAAGAAGACAAAGAACCTCTCCTCCTTGCCCACCGCGGCCTTGGACAAACGTTTAGCATGGAAAACATAACCGGGGACACGTGTACAGCTGAGAGGATTTTCGAACCAGAACACCCTTACTTAGAAAATACGATCCCGTCGATGGAAGCGGCCTTCGCTGCTGGCGCTGACATGGTCGAGCTTGATATTCACCTGACTTCAGACAACCAATTCGCGGTGTTCCATGATTGGACGCTTGAGTGTCGCACCGATGGAGCAGGTGTGACACGAGAGAAATCAATGGATGAGTTGAAACAACTCGACATTGGCTATGGCTATACAGCTGATAACGGGCTTACCTATCCTTTTCGTGGCGAAGGAATCGGCCTGATGCCTTCGCTTGATGACGTATTTGATTCCTTTTCAGAACCGGCGTTTCTTATCCATATTAAAAGTGACGACCCCAATGAGGGAGAATTGCTTGCCGATTATTTAAAAAACGTGCCAGAAGAACGTTTGCGTCATGTCGCCGTTTACGGTGGAGATGAGCCAATTGCGATCTTAAAGAAACACCTACCAGAGCTTCGAATCATGTCAAAAGCAACGATGAAAAGCTGTCTGACCCCCTATCTTGCAAGTGGTTGGACAGGCTACGTCACATCTTCATGTGAGAATACTCAATTGCACATTCCTGAGACTATCGGACCTTGGCTCTGGGGCTGGCCAGAGAAATTTGTGAACCGGATGGAGAAAAAAGATACGCGAGTCATCGTCGTAGCAGGTGATGGTGGCTGGTCCGAGGGCTTTGATTCAGTTAAAGATTTAGAGCGATTGCCAACTAGCTATTCAGGGGGAATTTGGACAAATCGAATCGATCGAATTACTCCTGTGTTTCATGAGAACAGCACTAAACAGTAAAATTAGGATAACGAAGTGAGTGTTGCCTTCTTCCTCACTACCATAAAGGATTAGCCCGCATTTCGATAATTGTCGGAACCGGGCTATTTCTAGTCCGTATAACCTCTTTTATTGTCCGATAAAGCACATTTCATGTCCGCACTGCCTATTACCAATGAAGCAACGCTCAGGCACTCACTAATTTCTCATACGTCTCCTTATTGCAAATAATATAAAGCACCGCCTCATCCGGTATCGTTTCATTCAACCTTCGATTAATATCGAGGTGATTTCGATCTGCTATCAAGGTTGCTCCTTGTACGAGTAAGTATTGGAACGCATCATTATAAGTAATCCACTCGTCTTTTTTTGAAAGCTGAAACAAGTCCTCGCCATGTTGTCTGCTAATGAGCTGTGAGTACACTTGACTGACACCTTTATAAAGAGCTGAGCGTACAGCGAGCCTTGAAATCGTTTCCTGCGACAAAATAAACTCATCAACTTTCACATGAGTGAAGTTGGAGATGTTTTTTTCAGCCATGACTTCTACTGTTGTATGGACAGTTGGAGCTAAGCGCTCAATTGTGATCGCCACAAGCAGTGTCTTTGCATCCTTCAAAGAAGGATCTTGAATGGTGTCATCGGCAAAGATAATTACGGCATTGGCTTTTGTAATATTTGCTTTTGCAAATGTTTCTTCAGATGTTGGATCTCCTTGTATGTAGTGAACCCGATTTTCCGTAAAGTCAACGGGCGATTTCGGCAGTGTATCAATAATCACAACTTCTATCTCAGCGTCCGAATCAAGGATTTCTTGTATCGCTGATTCCGATTTCTTTCCCCAGCCACTAATGACAATATGGCTTTCTTTCATATAGCTCATCCTCCCTTCCTCTCTCATTTTGCGAAAAATCGTAAACGAATCAACGATCTTCCCAATGACAACCCCAAGTAAGCCGATTCCAAGTAAAAACATAAAAACAGAGTATAATTTCGCTGGTAGCGTCACGGGTGAATAATCGCCATACCCGACTGTCGTAAAGGTTGTCATGACAAAATAGAAGGTATTTAGTAAACTTTCAAAGTTATCTGGTTCCAATGCGTACATGATTACCGTACTAAGGAGGATAAAGATTCCTGTCGTAAGAAATAATGTCAGGTTTCTCATCTTTATTAAACCTAAACTGATTTTCAAGAAAAAGTGCATGTCATTCACCTCCTTGGGGTCAGACCCCTCTTCATCTCTTTAGTGCAGTGCAGTGGGGTCTGACCCCACTTTACTTCTGCACCGTATACCCTGCAAACATCGATAAATTCCCTGTAATCCGTTCGCCTACTCGAAAGAACAACCCACTCGGCTCCCCATTAATCACATGAGATCCAATCAACAGTTTACCAGTATACGGCCCGTCCCACGTGTCAATCGTTTGATCTGGCATTGGGAAATATTGTTGAAACACGGCGGTTTGGTCTTGATAATAATCAACATCCTCTTCTAATACCGTCCCATTTGAGACGATTCGAATTCCGCCACCTTCTCGGCCAAGCACAGGCTTTTTCACATAGGAATCGTGCAGTGGATGCGCAGTAAAAAACGTTGGCAAGAAATACTTTTCAATGGCTGCTTGTTCAATCCGCGTATACCATTCATCCTTCATCTCCCAAATTAGCGCCATCACGGCTTTTGACTGCATCAACAAAGCAGACGGCGGATTAATGATCTTCACTTTCTCATTCTGGACATGGACAATAAACCGCTCACCAATTAACTCACCCGTCCCGCTCTTTTCATCCAAGAAGTATTCAAGTGGATACAGCCTGTACAAATAGTCAATTCGCTCGCCTTCAGGGGTCTGCACATTCTCTTCTGCGACCACAAGCTCTTCAAGCGGCACGTATTTTGCTTGCTGCGGATACAAGCTCATCAAGTACTCCACCGTCTGCTTATCTTCATCATGCCAGTCTGCACTCGTAAAATAAAGAGTATCACCACTGCTGATGCCGTAGTCTCGTATTACTTGATTCCACGCTTGTTTGATGTTTGCAGCCATCCGTGCATTCGGATTCACACGGTTATGCTCCTGGCATAAAACGTCTTGTGCAATCGCTGCTTCGACAAGTCCAACTGGCGTATCAGTGTTTCCCTCAATGACTTTTAATCCATGTGCGGACGCAATAAAATCATAGCGACTAAAGTATGAAAACGCAGCCTTCCCTTCAGCTAGTAACAAGTCCCACAAAAAAACAGAGATTCCTAACTTATGAATCATCGATCGATCTTTCATAAGCTGTTCATACGTTTTCACAAAAATGTCATTCACAGCTCTAGACGCATTTTCAACTTCCGTAACCAAAGACTGCGGAACAACTAATAATGAGTCACTCATGTATTGGTTGTCTTCATAATTTTCATATAACGTGGCCCATGTAAAGCCTTTTGCAGAAGCTTTCTTTTCTACTTCAAGCCACTTTTTCAAATACGTTTCCGACTCAAACGGCTCCGTTAACGATTGATAAGGTAACATCCACAATCCCTCCTTAGAGGATTAATATCAAATCAACTTTCAGACAGTGCACGCTGCATACGTCACTGCATGGCCATGCAGTGTTAATAGCTGATGGTTGCTGCAACAATCATTCCGACTAAAACGGAAACCCCGCCTAAGAATAAGCCAACTGCAACATTCCCATTCTCAACCTCTTTCGCTAAACTCGTATTGCGCGTAAAGACATATTCAATGACTAAGTGCAATACGATTTGAATGACAATGGCAATCAATGCCCAAATCGCTAAATCAACTAAATTGATCGAACTGCGAATCGCCGATTGTAAGACAACAACAAGACCCGCCATTTTTCCAAGTAATTTCAACGTTACAGCCGTATTTCCATTTTTAATTTGTGCACGCTCTGAATAAGGTGTTAGCAATTTAAAAATATAGGTCCCAATCAAAAACAACACGAGGGACACAGCAAGATAGATGACAAAATGATCAAACGTTTGTAAATAATACGTTATGTCCATTCATTTGCTCCTTTCACTCCACAAGGTAAGAAATAAGATAGATTATCGGTAATTTGCGCTCCTGCACGAATTCCAAATGCACTCGGTTTTTCATTAATAATAAAACTTCCAATTAACAAATGAGCTTTTGCAGAACCATTCTCTGTCCGAATGGTTGCGACTGGTAGGTCAACATATTGTTGATAGACTTTAACATAGTGATCATACGATTTCATTTTTTGAGAATATATTGTTTTTCCGTTTTGCTTCACAACAACCGTGTCACCTTCACGTCCAAACGCAGGCTTTGAGACATAACGGTCTCCCGTCTCAAGAAAAGGCTCTTCATCTAAATAAGTCGGCAAAAAATAACGTCCTATTACCTCAAGCTCATGCTCGGTCAACAGCGGATGACGGTGTTCATACATCCCCCAGATTAGGGCCATTATCACCTTGCTCTGCATTAAAAAAGCGGAGGTTGGATTTAGCAACCCAACTTTTTTCTTCTCAACCAATTTCATAAATTCAATTCCAATGGGAAATTGGTCATCCGTTACATCCTCAAGAAGAGCTTCTAATGGATATGTATGGCGATACAACACATCGATTTTATTTCCACTTGTATCATAGACTCCACATTCAATACCTGCAGATACAACCTGAATATCTCGCAACGGAACAAACGTCGCTCCTTTAATCTGGGCAACATGCATCAAATACACCATCGTTTCACGGTCTTCGATGTCTTCTTCATGTGCTGTAAAAACGACATATGGGTGAGCTGTAACCCCTATTGCTTGGGCACAATGAAAGATGCTGTTCCGAATCGCTTTTCCTAACCATTCTGCTTCGTTTTGATTTGGATTCTCTAGCTTGTATTCCTTGCACACCAAACCATTCACATCAAAAAGCTCCCTAATAAAAGTCGGAGTATCCGAATTAAACTCCAATATTTTTAACCCTTCTTTTGTTTTCACAAAGTCAAAGCGCCCAATAACAGTCTCATATGGCAAGAGCGACAGCCTTAGAAAAGGCAATGCTTTTTCCGAAAATCCTAAACCTAGCAGTGATTCATCAGGCGCAAATCGAATAATCTCGTTTACCTTTTTATAAATCGCATAGCTCTCTTTTGTTGCTTGCCTGACGTCGAAAACGTCCTCTCGTTCGATTTCAAGACAATCATACAAGGCGTACTCAACGCCATACAACCTGTCCCAAAAGCCGTGAATCGTTTCATAGAATAGGTTTCGTTTATCATAGTAATTATCCACCAAAAATACCACCACCACCCATACCTGAGCGCGGATTTGTCGCTCGGTCCGGACTTCTTTGTTGGTTATTATCTTGTCTTGGTTGGTTTACATTTTGATCAGTCCTAGGATTTGTGGCTGGCTGTCTAACTTGACCGCCTCCACCGCCGCCTCCCATCGCTCTTCCTGCCATAAAAGCAGCAATCGTCGGGAACCAACTTCCACCATGATAGTAATGACCGTGATTCTCATTGCCTTCCTCGACACATTGATACCCTTGTGCTTCTTCGTCCCACGTCCACGTATCACAATCTGCCTCCTCTGGTGAAGGTGGTTCTGTTTCAGGCTGAAATTCTCCCTCAGGCTCTGCCGGTACAGAAAATAACTCTTCCTGTGCACCTGGTGAACAAGCCGTTAAACCGAAAAGCGCTACACTCGATCCGAGAAAGCCCTTTAGAAGTTTATCGGTTTTTGGTTTCTTCATGTTAAAAACACCTCCAATTTCTATACGTTCTTACCTACCATTGGTTTCATTCTTTGTATTGGCAAACCTTGTGAACACATCTATTTGATTTTATCAATATTTTGGCGCTCAATGAAAGGTTTTAACCAAACTCTCTTCTATGTATTTTCCTATTGCGATATTATCACTCGGAAAAGTGAAATATGACCATCTCGCCTGTCCTTATCATGCGTGAGTATAATACGGTCTCATTTGGGTTTGTATTGGTAAAAATCCACAACCCATACTCACATTAAACGTACAACCACTAACCAACTTCATGCATAGATTAATTCAATGTTCGTATAGCTATCTTGGTGGAGGAGCTATGCTACATGTAAGCACAATTGAAAAAGAGCCGCAACTGAGTGCGACTCTTTTTCATAACAGGAAAGCTGATTAATGAAAAGAACGTGTCCAAAAAGACGGCGGCAATGGCTCCACACGCTGCGCGCCTGCTACGAGAAAACTACCCATAGAAGGCTCAAAACCATGCAGCGCTCCGCTCATTGCTTAGAGGTTGTTCAAAAAGGGATGGTTTTTTCCTTTTTGAACAATCTCTATAAGACAGAAATCGATTTAGAAAGTCCTTCATCACCACCTCCTTTTAGTAATCAATGGAATTAATTCGTCATTTGCTGTTGGCACATTCCCATCATCTCTTCAAGATAGTCTTGTCCACCTAAAGGAGTCCAAGGAACCTCAATCCCTTTTCCAGGAGCTACCGCCTTTCCTTGATATTCACTGTTCTCATTAGCTGCAATATAAATATCCCAACTCCATCTATTAATGCTACTTCTATATACTTCATTACCAACTTGATCAATTTCAGCTAAATAGTAGTTTTTAATCGTAAACCCTCTAATAATATCTTTCAACATTTTTAATCACTCCTCTTTGAGTATATAATCTCACATCATTTAGTTTGTCCTAAAAAAGAAACTATATTTATGAATTGTAAAACCTAGAACTTGTTATTTTTCTGTTTTATTAATTATAAGAATAATATGAAAATATAAATTTGAAAAGAGTTTACGTGAGAAAATCTAACAATATATATAATGCAATATTCCGATAATTCAAATGTCACTTTTTTCATGAACAAATTGAAGAAATGGGTCGTGCTAGGCACCCAAAAAAAGCTCCTTTTCGTAACATCGTAGATTAACTTGGTTCGACAACCAAATCAGAACTACATTACGAAAGGAGCCTTTACTAGAAATAATAAACAAAATCGAATGCCTTATACATCCTAAAAGAAAAAGGCATCTTTTCGTAAAACTTCTATTAACTAGTTAGTTGTTCAACTTCAGCTTGCTTTTTGTTAATCTTAATCTGCACTTGACGAACTCTCTTTTCTTCTGCCTTTATCACTTTTACATGAAGGTCTTGATAAGAAAACTCCTCTCCAACTTTTGGAATACGCTGGAATTCTTCTATTAACCATCCACCTAATGTGTGGTTGGCTGTCGTTGGAACATCTATATGAATAAACTCGGCAAAATCAACAATCGAATAATCCGCATTAAATACATAACTTGAAGGACCGACTTGCTTGACTTGATTTACACTGACATCATGTTCATCCCAAATCTCACCGACGATCTCTTCTAATATGTCTTCTAATGTAACCAAACCAGAAGTCCCGCCAAATTCATCAATGACAATCGCCATATGAACCTTCTGCTTCTGCAATTCAGGAAGCAAAGATGAGATTTTCATAGATTCTACAACAAACAAAGGTTGGCGAAGGAGTGATGTCAAGTCAACATTCTCACCCTTTTGAATATAAGCTGTTAGAAAATCACGCTCTGACAAAATACCAATGACATTATCTACATTGCCTTCATATACAGGAATTCGTGAAAAATGTTCTGCAAAGAAAACATCCTTAATTTCAGAGATCGGTTGATTCAACTCTACGGTTATCATATCTGGGCGAGGTTTTAAAATTTCTTGAACGATAATGTCATCAAACTCTAACGAACGGTGAACCATTTCTTTTTCACTTTTTCCGATAACTCCTTCATCCTCACTAAGTTGAACAAGCATTTTAATTTCTTGTTCTGTAACGGATGGTGTATTTTCTTTGTTTCTCATGAATAATGAAACGAGCTTTTTAATTTGTAGAAAAACCCAAGTCACTGGATACAACACTTGTATCAACAAGGATAGTATTCCCGACGTTTTTAGCGCATAGCTTTCCGCATACTCTTTCGCTAACGATTTCGGGATAATTTCGCCAAAAATCAAAACCAAAATTGTGACAACAAATGTACTAATAAACACACCAAGACTAGGGCCAAATAGTCGAATCGCAATTTGCGACGAAAGTGTTGCTGCTGCAATGTTTACAAGGTTATTCCCAACCAATAAGGTCGACAGCGTTGTATCAAAGTCCTCAGCTATTTTCAGAGCTTTCTTTGCTCCGCGTCTCCCCTCCTCTTCGTAATTTCTAAGGCGAATCTTATTCACACTTGAAAAGGCCGTTTCAGCAGACGAGAAAAAAGCAGACAGAAATAGTAGCACAAAAAATAACGCAATCAAACTCGAGGGAACATCGTCCATCTAAACTTCACACTCCATTTATAGTAGTAGTATTATTTTATTACGAAACATTCACTTTAGCTACGTTTTTTTTTAATTCGAAATAGCTTAGCAAATAAGCACTCACGCCAAGGATCAAATCACTAATCCCGATCGTCATTCCTTAACAATATTACGCCATTGATACAAGGTTCATTCACCTTTTGCTTGTAAGTTTCAAATCTTTTTGTAGATGAAACATCATAGAAGCCAGAAAACAAAAGCCCCTACAGCGAAACAATACAAGGAAAAATAAATTAATTTTCCACTTCTCATAATGTTCATAAACCACGACTTCCTTAAGCGTGATATCACGATCTTTTTTCCACCCTTTTAAATTTCGAATAAACCAAAGAGCCAGTCCCGTAATGACGAGCGTGACCGCGATCACATGAATGTCCTTGAATTGACTTGCGATCCAATCATCAAACAGGAGGGCGATGACAACGGCTGGAATCGTTGCAATGATAAGATAGATCCCGAATTGAAAATCACTTTTTGAGGAGCGATTTTTTGTTAGCATATAATCAAAGAACCCAGACACAAACAAAAGACCTCTACCAATGGTAAAAGTCTGGCTAACAACATGTTACATGTTGCCAATAAAGCCGAGGACTGTTGATCCCAGAATGACGACTTTATTGTACAGCTACTCCCCTTTAATATCCCCTTGCTACGTTTTCCATCTAGTTTATGAATAGATGGAAGTTGTCATACGAATGAATGGGTTAAAGCAAAAGCGAGCTACTCTCAAGTAGCTCGCTTTTGCTCAGATTGTTGAGAAACCCCACTTTTTCAAGTGGGGTTTCTCTTATGCCTTTATCTTTCTTTCTAAAATCCAAT
>NZ_JAWRVL010000044.1:0-23373 GCF_036663595.1 Halalkalibacter lacteus | reverse complement strand
TGTTTTTATTATAACATCTTTAATCTAGTATTATTACTTAAGAAATGTTGACTTATATTAGCTGGTATAATGGAATACCGTTAATGTTATCATTGAAGTAGATACGCAAGAAAAGCCCACCTCCCATCACTGTTATACTCTACTCATTCATGATTAAACTTTTTATGAGCAATCCAATAATTTGTAACAAAGAGTGTCAGGAAAATCCAAACAACCACTGCCAGCATATTGCCAATTGCGCTTGAATTAACGGATCCTGTAATCAGCACTTCCATTGCATGTTTACTCATAATGGCTGGATTAACTTGATCAATTACTGGACTCAAACCGATTATAATTCTGCAACCTATGAGAAAAATAATTGAAATTATTGCAATAAGACCCTGACTGTTAAAAATGGTACTGATCATCGTTGTAAAAGAAACCATAAAAAGAACCCACACAAGATAAAATAATAGGGCGTTAATCATGTCTGAAAAAGGAACGTCTGTAAATAGATAATTCACGGATAGATATGAAGCAAAGTACCCAATCGTCACACTAAAGCCTGTAAACGAATAATTTGATACAATTTTTCCTCCTATGTACGAGAGAACAGTTACAGGTCTTGTTAAAATAAAGGCCAGCATACCGTTTGCTTTATCTGTTTGGACGATACCCATTATCGAGATGACAATAATAATAATTCCAAGTTGATCAAATTGAGATACTAGTGTGCTCGCTAGTACTTCTCCGCCTTTTTGATCTGTCATGCTCGGATCAATTGTAATTCCCTGACCGCCGCCTAATGCTTCCAAAATTGATGGCAAGTAATGAGTTACTACCGGCTGAGTTACCCCTAAAAAAATATAGACGATGGGTAGCCAAATAACTTTAAGATCACGTGCCATTTGAACAAATTCTTTTTTTATCAGTACAATAAAGTTATTCATTTCTTCACCACCAATTTTAAGAAGATTTCTTCTAAAGTATCGTTATTGATTTCAAATTTTACGATGTCTACATCATGCTCGAGTGCATTTTTCAGTAACATAATTTTGTTTATTTCGATGTTTTCAAATTTTATTTTGACTTTATGCCCAATGACCTCTACTTCCTTCACATAGGGTAATTTTTTTACAACATCAATCCATTTGTGATCCTTCGCAGTGATTTCCACGTTTAGCTTATTTTCGCTATTACGGTTTAACAGTTCGGTAATCGTTGTATCTTCTATTTTTGTTCCATTTTTTATAATGACAAAACGTTCGCATATTTCTTCCGCATCGCTCAATATATGGGTTGATAATAAAATTGTCGTATCATTTTTTATATCTTCGATCAGGTTTAACACTTCTCTTCGGCCGATTGGATCTAATGCGGATACCGGTTCATCCATGACAATAAGTGAAGGCTTATGCAGTAGTGCTTGTGCAATACCGAGTCGCTGTTTCATTCCACCAGAAAATGTACCAATTTTTGTATTTCTCTCGTCTCTTAGTCCAACTTTTGTCAAAATTTCCGGTATCGAGTTTGTTAATTCTTCTTTTTTCAATCCAGAAAGTTGCCCCATAAACGTAAGAGTTTCTTTCGCTGTCATCCAATGAAAAAAGTTAGGGTACTGTGGCAGATAACCAATTTCTCTTTTCATTTTTGATATTTTTTTCCCATTCAGTAAAACTTCGCCTGCGGTTGGATCGATAATATCTGAAATCATTTTTATTAATGTCGATTTCCCTGCTCCATTCGGCCCAATCAAGCCGACACATTCTCCCGATTGCAGTTCCATCGAGAAATTATTGACAGCGATTTTTTCTTTAAATGTTTTTGTCACATTTTTGATCACCAATTTCAAGATCTCTCACTATCCTTTCTTCCTAAAACAAAGTACAGAATTGGTCCAAGAGTATTGACAAAAAGAATAATTAGCGTCCATATGAACGCATTTTTTCTCGTTTTTCTATGTCGATATAAATCAATTAATGCAATTAAAATTAATAGGGTACCTATTGCAATGAACGGTAATATGATGGGCAGAAAAGCAATAAAATCAATTTCTTTTAATTCATCCCACTTGTAGTGTATTTGCATTACATTCACTTCCTCATTATCATTATTGATAATAATAAGTTAAAAAAGAGTACATTGCAATAATTATTCTCATTATTTATAATGAGAATAAAAAACATTGAATGAATAAGGAGAAATCATGGGCAATAAGGTTGAAGTTTTAATGCATCCAGTAAGAATGAAAATTTCTCAAGCACTAATGAGGAATAAAGAAAATGGGCTAACACCATTAGAAATGGTAAAAATCATTAAAGATGTTCCTCAAGCAACGCTCTATAGACATATACAAATTTTGTTGGATTCAGGTATTATCCGTGTTATTAAAGAAAAAAAAGTGAAGTCTGTTTCCGAAAAATATTACACATTAAATGAAGATGAGGCTAGACTCGATGCAAGAGAATGGAAAAAAGCTTCTCATCAGGAGAAGCTTGATTATGTTTCCTATTATCAATTATCACTTATGTCCCAATATCAAAGGTATCTTGAAAAATTAGAAAAACAAAACTGCCCAGAGGATGGTGCTACTTTTTCTTTAGTTGAATTAAAGTTAGATGATGAAAGTTTTAAACGATTTCAAAACGAATTAAACGAACTAATGACAAAGTACTACCATACCACGAGCAAAAACAACGGAAAAGATGCTCCAGTTCGAACAATCGCTGTTACAATTATCCCAGATGCTTAAAAAACAATTCCTCGTTTTTAGCATCGCCCCAGCAATCAATCATGTAGCGCAAAAATCAGCGCTACATGATTCCAAAATCGTTGTTTATTGAATCCCTTCATTCTACTATTGGGTATAGTTTAAGTAAAAACTTTCACAATTCTCCCCCTGTATTTTAACATAAATATCCAATTTGGTAGAAAACGTTCCTCAACAATATGGCCCTTTACATTAATAAAGGCACTTTTCCTTGTTACAGAAAAGCGCCCGATTGTTGAAGATCGTTATTATAGGAAAGCATCCAATAGTTAAAGAAGGATTACTTCCTATTTTTAAAACTCATAAATACTGCGAATGTACAAACCACAAATATTACAATACCAACACCCAATAAAAGATTAATAATCTCCATCATTTCCCCCTAAAGCCAGCTAACTGTTTTAGCACAGCTTTGTAATTCCTTATTCAACGATCGCCCCCGTTTGATGAAGATAAGTATTATCGAGCTTTTACAACAATTGTACCGAACAGTTCTTCACCAACATAAGCATCTAATGTCCAGATTCCTCTTGTCGGCAGAGACATTAAACTAGGCATATGGGCATCAGCTTCGTTGTTTGGACCAGCTAGAAAACCATCTTCGATGACAACAACTTCTTGACCAGTTTCTGTATTCGTACCAATTACTTTAAATGGCTGCATTTCTAGGTTTTCTCCCCAAAAATGCCACATATACTTGTTTCCTTCCCCAGCAATAAAAGGTGTTGAATACTCATCATAAATAAAACCAATTTTCTTTTCCTCACCAATCATTGAATAAGAGCCAGATTTAAACATAGAGCTTACCTCTATATCATCAGTTTTCTCTTCAATTGTTTCATCAGCAGATGAACAAGCTGAAAAAGTAACTAATAGAGCTAAAATTATAAACATATACTTACTAGTTTTAATCATATAACCCTCCCATTATTTCTTTTACAATCCTTCACAATCTCTAATTATTTTAACATAAATATCCAATTCAACTGCCAAGTGTTATTCAATTATCTGGCCCTTTTCATGAAGAAAGACGCTTTCCTTATTTCAGAAAAGCGCGCTATTACGGAAGAACGTTTCAAAGACTCAATTGAAGAAAAGCCACCCGTTAAATAAAAACCTACCCTTAAAACCACTCTTTTCCATGTTCACGAATGAATTTAATATCGTTTTGATAATGTTCAAGATGCCCTTCATCTATCATCTTTTGAAAAGCAATGTCACCATCATTGGCTTTTCTTGTAATTGTTTTACATAACCCTTCTAATCGTAGCAATACCATTTCCAAATAATCTTCATCTATTCCCTCACCGTAAGATTCAAAAAACAATCTAACTCTTTGTTTTATACGGTTAGCATGCTGTGATGAATTATAATAAACTTTCTCACCTGTTTCAGAAAGATAAAATCTACTTAAGGGAACGCAAGTATATAGAGTATAAGCTATGTCCCAAAGTCTTGGACCCGGTCCAGCAACATCAAAATCAATAATACCTATTGGTTTTTCATGATTAAAAATAATGTTGTATATTGCAAAATCATTATGGCATAGTACCTCAAATTGTTTCGGGGTGTTATCTATCGATTGCCAGCTATCATCAAATGAAAAATCACTCACAGAATCATGATAAAGACGGAGCATTTTTGCTATTTCTATTAAGACATTATCAGACCACATGTATTCTTTTAAAGGATAATTACCAGCTTTCCCTTCAATAAATGATAATATCTCTCTTCCTTTTTCATCAATTCCCAAAAACTTTGGTGCATAACTGAAACCTTTGTTCTCCAAATGCTTTAATAGCTTATGAATTTTGGCGCTTTCTGGATTTAATTCTCGTCGCACAGTATCTCCAGAACGATAAACGTTAGAGACATTCCCTCCTGTTAACATTTCTTCATTTTCATGGTTCGACATCTTTATATCCCCCCTATGACTTTCTATTGTTCTACTAATGCTCCTTTAACTTCATAACAATCATCGCAAATTTCCATTAGCTCCACAATTAGTTATTCAAGAATATGGCCCTTTAAATAAAGATAGAGCGCAATTCATTACTGCATAATTGCGCCCTTTAATGGAATAACTAAAATAGGGCCTTATTCAAAAAAACACCTATGCTTCTTCAACTAATGCACCCGTTTAACAAGCGAAGTACAGTTATTATTACTTTCAGTTAATGCCCTTGTAATCGAAGGATAGAAGCTGTAAGTCCAATTATACTTAAAAGAATTCCAATAGGTAAAATAATAAAAAGAAATACAGTAGGTACTCCCAAGAAATTTGGCATTATACACAATGGAACACCTATTAATAAAGATAATAGTATCAATGAATCTATTTTTTTAGTATTCAATAACAAAACTCCTTTCCTGAATTACTATTAAATATACAAAAAAAACAAAATGGTACTTACAGTATTCTGCACCGTTACTTTAAGTACAATTCTTCACAATCTCTACTATTTTAACATAAATATCCAATTTAACTGCTAAGTGTTATTCAATTATCTAGTCCTTTTCATGAAGAAAGACACTTTCCTTATTTCAGAAAAGCGCCCGTTTGTTTAATAAAAAAATGGGAGTTAACTACTAAATATCCATTAAAATCAAATAGAGTTCCGAATTGAATTAAGTAAATCAAATGAAGTAGTTGAATAACCACATCTTTTTTCAATATTTTCAATAGCAACTTTTGTTCTCCATAGTCCCTCTAGTGTTTCCGCTGACTCATATGTTGTAGTGCAGTCTCTGACAATATTAGTCATATAACCAAATTGGTGCATGTTAATAATTCCATAATCACTATTTTGAACACACTCATCCGTTTCAAAACCCATATAAAATAGACAATGAATTTTATTTTTTGAAAGAAGGCGATGAAATTGTTTACTTGAATAAACTAATAAATCTCCTTCTTTTGGTTCGATTAGATTAGGAATTCTTATCTGATCATATGTTTTTGCCTGTTCATCTGACCACTTAATATTAAATACATCATTTGTGTGTTTTGCTTTCCACTCACTTATCCATTTATTATCAGGGAAGGCTTCATGAACCGCATTTTGCTTAGCTTTAACCTTATCGACCTTTGAATCCTTTTTTCTTAAAGTTTCCCTTTCCACTTCTGTTGTAGAGTCCTTCCATTGAGGAAAATGTTCCAAAAAAGAAGCATGGTTACAATGAAATATTTTCACCCCATATTCACGTAATTCATTAACAACTGGAACAATCAAGTTTTCAATTATCTCCTTTTTTCTCAAAGCGTGAGAAACCCCACGTTCTAAGCTAAGTTCCCATCCTAATGAAGGAACAAATGGACTATTTTCCCAGCCGAAATTCCAAAGATCTACTAAAGCAATCCCTATTTCATTCGTATTTAATTCATACGTCGTTTGCATTCTCGTAAAAGTTTTCTCAGTAAAAGATAGATTATTTATTGGACTTCTAGGTGTATATTCTAATTTCATCTTAAATTCCATATCAGTTCTCCCTATTTAATAAACTGTCTGTTATATACTTCTACTGGATCACAAAATACCCTTCTACTTCCTTCAACTTCAAACCTGCGTCGTTAATTAAATTGCATTTCTTCACAATCACGTACCAATTTCCCAACATAAATATCCAATTTCCTTATTGAGTGTTATTCCACAATCTGGCCCTATTCATTAAGAAAGAGCGCAATTCTTATTCCAGAAAAGCGCCCGTTTGTTGAAGAAGAACAGCGATCACCTTAAGCAATCGCATACTGTCTTAATTATTCAATATAGTTTACGTTATTATCTTGACACCATTCTATCGCAATTTGTTTAAAACGCTCGTCACGATATGAATACCATTGATCTTCGATATCAAAATCTATTATTTTATCCTTAAATCTTCTAAAGGCACCTTTTCCCTTAATTGCCCTTAATAAGGAATCCTGCTTTTGTTGATCACTAACCTTTAGACAAAAGTCTTCCATGATTTCATATTCATTAACTTCATATTTGGTGGGTAACTCTATGTAATTTTCAAAGTTTTCAACAACATCAATAGCAACCATTCTATTTTCTTGTTGCCATTCAGGTAAATGATCAATTGGTTTTTCATCTTCAACAGCTCTCAAGTCTTCCGATGTTACTAACACTATTTCACCCGTTTTAATATTTAGTAATGAACATGACTCTTCAAACTGTATTTCCATTTCTTCAATAATATCTTTAAGCTTAACTTTTATTTTCATGATATTAGATCACCTTCAATAATTTTTTACTAATGCACCCGATTAGTTGAAAATACTACTTTATGGTTTCCCTCCAAAAAGTGCAACAATTAAGTATCCGATAAACATGAATATAATAAAACTAAAAGTCATAATGGCATTTGAAATAATACCGAATTTACTCTTTCCAATTATTCCAAATACAATGCCTATTGGATTTATAATAAAAGTCCAAAACCAATAACTATATCCATAACTAAAGATAATGTTAGGTAGCCAGACCACTATCCCCAATAAGAAACAGATTAGTGAAAGGTAAAACCATATATTTCTTGGTGATTTTTTTGTATCCATCAATACCACTCCTAATAATATTAGGTTATCTTTAGTGTCTTACTTTTATTAAATTAACCTACGTCTTTAATTCAACAAGAAAAAGGCGATTACCTATTCAGCAATCGCGCCCTATTGTTGAATAACCGTGTTATAAAATTATAGTGGTTTCCAATTTTGATCTTTTTCATCTTTTCTGTTTGGTTTTCTTACAAATTCAATACACCGTTCCTCACAAGCTCCAAATTCAATGTAATTTCTCTGCGCTTTCTTTAACATGTCCCGAAAGAAGTCTCCCTCTTCAATCGTGTGAAGGGCGAAGCCCAACGATAAGGGGGAGATGAATTTCGGTTGGGCGGTAGCTCAAAATTTAGTATTATCATAAAATATAGCTATGATGTTCTTTGATAACTGGATATATGAGGTTGCATGGAGAAATAAAAATGTGAAAACCAAGCTGATCCTTCCATGCGTAAAATATCCAAGGTACGAAAGAACTCCGATTCTTCGGACATCTAGGGTAGGAACTACCCGAAGTAACGCTCATGGAGAAGAAAGGTTGCTTTCTTCATGGAAGTGAGAAGCTCCCACTTCAAGCGTAGCTAAGTGGTGAGTAGTTCACCGAGGGCGTATTTGCACCACCTTCATAGATCATTAAATTGAACCGCATCTATAATAAAAAGACGCTTTCTTGCTAAATAAACACGCCCTATTGACCGCCACTTAACAGTCATGAACAAGCCCCTATCATCCCCCTTATCTTCAGCGGATTATCTTTACTTTACAAGAGGTGTAAAACTTAAAAAACCTTTACATAACATCCATCAGAACTTAAAAAATCACATTTATAATATAGCTATAAAGGAAGGAGGAAGAACAAAATGTGCAAGTATACAATCAACGTAACATTCAAGGGGAAAATTTATCAAACCAATGTATTAGCTAACAAAAACAAATCAGAAGAAGAAATTCATCAAATTGCAAAAGAACAAGTTCTAAAACAATTGGCCAATTAAACAACAACATGGGTTATAATGTTCTCTTCTTTACCTATAACACTGGATTGACTTTTCTGGTTTCGTCCAACCTTAAAAAAACAATATCCTTCAACAAAATTCTTTGAATATGATGTTCAATTAGATGAAATAGACAAGATGGATAAAAACTGGTACTTCTTTGTTGTTTCCGTCAACTCAAAATAATAATAAAATGGGATCGACGCAACCTCCACTGTTCACTTGAATAAGAAAAAACATCTCCACTTATTGTAGAAAAGCGCCCGTTTGTTGAAGATCATGGTTTTGTTTTATTAAAGAAAATCACCCATTTAGCTGAACATATTGCCTATTTATCAAAAATATAAAAATAAAGTGATATTAGGTATATACAAACAATAATTGCACAATAAATTCTTCCTAAAGTAATAAGACAACCTTTATCTTTTCTAAGAAATATCAAGTAAAGGATACAAAGAATGAGCTTAATAATAAAAAGTGGTGCAACAGCAAGTTGCGAAATATCAAATGACCTAACTTTATTGTCAGCAAAAAGTAAAACCCAATCAAATTTTATAGTTGTCAAATCATTTCCTCCACAAATAAATATAAAAAAAGTAGTTATTCGTTATTCGCCTACGTTTCTTGTTTGATACTTAAATTCGATACGTTTTTACTTTCACCTTCTTCTACTAAATGCATCTTTACTTGAATAATTTGAATAAGAAAAAGGCATTACTCCTTATTGAAGTAATGCGCCCGATTGTGGAAGATAATTTATGTTGTCTTATTGAAGAAAAGCCCACCGTTAATAAGAAAAAGGAAAGCCCAACTACAAGCAGCTTCCACATATCATAACCATTATGAAATTTTCCTTAGATTACTTGCGTGGTTTTTTTCGTTAGATGCCTTCTTTTGGTATCGATAATATAGGTAAGTCAATAAGTAATATACTGTACCAATAATGACAGTGAAAAAACGGAATTCCCATAATGTATACAATGAATATTCTTCTATATAGAAATTTGCATCGATAATAGATACTAATAGGAGTCCCCCAAAAATAATAGCGCCTAACATATATACAACTTTTTTAGTATCTACACTTTTTACTTGACTAGTTCCTCCCAAAAATATCACTCCTCATAATAGCTTCATACTTCTTTACTTGCTGCGACAAGAGCTTCGCTATTTCCATTATCAACGTTTTCTTTTTGAACAGTATTAGAGTTAGTAAGATAATATACTGAGCCTAGTAATGCCCAAAAGTAAGCTAAGCCGACTCCGAATGCCAAAGGTAATTGTTCCCCCACTCCTTTAATGGTTTTTACATTCGTGAAAAAAGTTCCGCGAACTAAACCTCCAAATCCATCAAAGTAAAACAAGGCAGCGATAAAAGTATAAGCAATGGTTACAATCAATAGACCTTTCATATCCTCCCCCATTAGTTAAAATATTCTGAATTAATTATATCATATGAGGTTAGCCTTTTTGTCAAAAAAATGGATTATTATGGTGTTAAACTGCCTCTTAAAGTACATTTCTTGACAATCTCCGTACTAATATTAACATAAATATCCAGTCTTTTTTTGAAAGTCTTATTCCACTAATGGCCCGTTTGTTGAATAGAATGACTTGCATTTTTTTAACAACTTTATTATTTTTTAAACGACTTTATTGTTGTAAATTAAACAACTTTATTGTTACTTAACAACAAGGGGCTTTCTCGCCTTTGTAATAGGCTGCCCCTAGTAAAACCCTTTGAAAAGCAAAAAGGACGCTTAAAAGCGTCCTCAGTACCGAATAAAATTATTTTTTACTATATATTTTAGAAAACAGTACTAATCTGAATTTTATTTTGCTTAAATAAATTGGCTAAAGTGACCTCTTCTATTTTGACAGATTCTATCAAAGATATATTATCATTACTAAAATACTCACTTAATTTTATGTCACCTTTCCATACAGCTCTTCCTTCTAACGAATTAGAAATAAAATATTCTTTTCCCTTATAAGTAAATTCAATCTCTCTTCCTTGTTCCAAATAAAACAATAGATGCTGATAACTAATGTTTTTGCCAGTAGGAACATCTTCAAAGTTTGTTTGATCATTCATTTTAGAAATCACCTCACTTAATGTCCACTTCTTACTCCATTAGTCCAAGTATGCCTATGTGGAAATTTAAAATTTCCAGCATGGCGAAAATCAATATCTAAGTCTGCTTTTCCATTTTTATCATAATATCTTCTTTGCTTTACTTTACTCCCTTACTATCTTTTAAGTCTTTTGAGGACAAAGCTTTTCCGGTGGTAGGTAAAGATGATTTTGTTGATGTTGATTGCGTTGAATGATTTGATGTTTTAGCCCGCGGGTAGGCTTTCGTCAGCCGAACTGTTACGGTAAATTCTCACGCCTTTTCGCCGAGCTTATAACACTATCATTCTTACTAAATCGAGTGCTATTCGACTAAGAGAGAGACCTTCAGGACGTTACTCCTTCATTTGACTCTTCGATATAATTCTTCAATTCTATAAAGAACTGTCTAACCTTTACCTGAGTAATGTGACCATCCTCAATTTAAATTAGAAACGTTTCGCACCAGAAAAGCGCCTGATTGTTGAATATCCTTTTTCTATTGAATAGTATCCTTGTACTGTGCAGCAATTGACTCTGATGTTTTTTTATCTTTTTTAATTCAACTGCCTTGAAAGTTTGAGTGTATTTATTAATAATCTTTCTAGGGTTACAAATACATATCTATCTAAACTAATGTTGCATTATTAACTAATAACCTTTCATTACTTAACATTTCTATAAATTCTCTCAAGGATGGAGACATATATTTATCTTTACGATAAACGAAAAGTGTTTTGACTTTCCCGAATACACTTGGAATAGAGTGTTGGATCAGAAATCCTTCTTTAACATGTTTATCTACAACACTTCGAGGAAGTAAACTTATACCTAGACCCGCAGATACACAGCCAATAATTCCATCAAGTGTTCCAAATTCCATTATTTTGTCTGGAATCACTCCTTCATGATGTATCCATTCTTCAAATCTTGCCCTATATGAACACCCATTACGAAAAACTAATATCGTTCGATTTTGTATTTCTTTTATAGAAGACAAAGGTTGATGGAACGAATCCGTTACAAGCACTAACTCTTCTTCTATTACCGTTTTATAAGTAAGATCAGGATGTTCAATAGGCCCAGCAACAAAAGCTCCATCCAATTCATATTGTAGAACATCTTGGACATTTTGCTCAGTTGGACCTGTTTTTAACGAAAGGTCAACAGAAAGATATTCACGGTGGAACTTTGAAAGCAATAATGGCAAACGGATTGCAGCAGTCGTTTCCATTGAACCTATCACTAATGGACCTTTTGGTGTTTGCTCATCATTCATGACGTTTCTTACCTCATCTAAAAGGTTAAATATTTCATCCGTATATGATAGTAATACTTTGCCTTTGTCCGTTAAAGAGGTTCCTCGATTATGGCGATAGAAAAGTGTTGTTTGAAGCTCTGTCTCCAATTGCTGAATTTTTGCTGTAAGATTTGATTGTGCATAATTTAGTTCTCGTGCGGCTTTTGAGATACTTCCTAACTCTGCGACTGCTCGAAAAAATTTTAATGCTTGTATATCCATAGTCATAGACATCCCCCCTTAACTTTTTCGCTATCTAAATAACTGATACCTACATATCATTTTTAAGTATTATACCATATAACAAAAAACAGATAAGATAGAAATAGAGATTGGAGGTGAAAAATTGGAGAAACGTTCTTTTCTATTTTTGATTGGGGGAATTTTTTCTTTAATGATTGCTATGGGAATTGGAAGGTTTGCTTATACTCCGATTCTGCCACTAATGCAAAATGCTCTTTCCTTTACAAATGCAGAGGCGGGCTACCTTGCTTCAAGTAATTACGCAGGGTATTTCGTTGGAGCTATTTTGGCAGGCGTTCTCCCTTTGAAAAATAATAGGACATTTTATTTAAGGATAAGTCTTATAGTAAGTATTTTGACTACGTGCATGATGGGACTTTCTCACTTCTACTTTCTGATGCTTGTCGTTCGCTTTGTTTCAGGAGTGGCAAGTGCGTTCATTTTTGTATTAGCTTCTAGTATTGTCCTAGATAAACTCGCTGTTACAGGTAAAACTAGTTGGTCAGGCTTATTTTATTCAGGGGTAGGGTTTGGTATCTTTTTTTCAACGCTCTTCATTCCCAGTTTAAATCATTTATTTGATTGGGAGGGTGTATGGGTAGGACTAGCCATTGTAAGTACCATCCTTACTATCTTCGTATGGTTTTGGCTTAAAGAATCCCCAAACATAATGAAAAAAAAGGATGGGCAACCTATTACTACACAAGCACCACCTCTCAAATGGCTTCCTTGGTTGATTGCCGCTTATGGATTAGAAGGGTTAGGTTACATTGTTACTGGGACATTTATCGTATCGATTGCTGAAAAAACCCCAATCTTTAGCATTGACCCTGCATTTGTTTGGATGGTTGTGGGATTAGGTGCGATTCCTTCATGTATCATATGGTCAACCCTGGCAAAAAAATGGGGGTTTGTAAAAACTTTAGTGTTTTCGATGATTCTACAATCTATTGGTATTGCACTTCCAGTCTTCTGGTTAACCCAATCTAGTTTTATTATAAGTGCTTTATTATTTGGAGCTACGTTTATAGGGATTACTACACTCGCTACAACATTAGCACGCCAAATGAGTCCATCAAATAGCAGTCGAATAATTGGGTATCTAACTGCCACTTATGCTTCCGGTCAAATGATTGGACCAACAATCGCTGGAATCCTATCATCTTATACTAATAGTTTTAATTCGGCTTTGATTGGAGCAGCTAGTGTAGTATTCATCGGGGCAGTATTACTCGTAAGTGGTATTCGATATGATCAAATACCAAACATAAAAACTATATCTATTAAATCAAATTGAAAGAGGGAATTATAATGCCATACGTAAATATTAAAATTACAAATGAGAACGTTACACCAGAAAAGAAAGCTGAACTTATTAAAGGAGCAACACAATTACTTGTTGATGTATTAGATAAAAATCCTAATACAACTGTTGTAGTTATTGATGAAGTTGATACTGATAATTGGGGAATTGCTGGTGAATCAATAACTGTTCGAAGAAAAAATGGTCAGTAACGTAATATTAAAGCAACATTAGTAAGGAAGCAAAAAAGAGGAATTGATTACACTACTATCTTCTTTTTTGCTTTTTCATATATGTTTTAGTTTTAGAGTACAATCCTGGTTTGTTAGCAATACAAAAAGAAGAGCTGTTCCTTCTAGAAGCAGAGCCAGCCGGTAGTGGCAATACAGTTGTTTGTTCAATGCCAAAAGGGTTTGGGTGCAGTGAGTCTATCAACTCCTTAAATTCCTTTCGCTATTCTCATTACTGCTTTCCTTGTCAACCGCTTCATAGGGAGTAAGTCCTCCACGTTATCAGCTTACAACGTTGAATTATATCTATTATAAAAGGTGTCAACTGTTTAATTGACACCTTTCTACAATATAATAAAAAGAATGGATCTACTCGCCACCAGACTATATTGAACCTCGGATTCTCTAAACAGGTATCTTAGTTCACATTTGAGAGATTCTCAAAACTAGATAATGCGTGAAACATGTGTCAAGAATGTATTGGATAAGACTCGACCGATTAGTATCTGTCAGCTGCACGTGTCGCTTTGCACTACCCATTAGTGGTAATCAATATGAACTGGTGTTTCCAGCGGTATTAGGTCATATAATTTTTCATCGCGCCCGATTACGGAAGTTATTTATATACTTCTTCTTCCATTTCGATTCTCTTCTTTAGATTTTTATTCTCTTTTTACACTTGAGAAGATTCATAAAATGCTCCTGCAGCAAGTGAAAAAGCAAACCACGCCCATAACCAATCCATTCCTGATTTCCCCTATTCTCGAATAAAATTTACTCCCTTAAGTGGCCCTTTTCTTAAATAAATTGATACTTCATTTAAAAAAGTCCTCTTAAGAAAACTTTCGTACCAGCCATTCAATGGGTCCCCTTTCGAATTTGAATTCATAATACACTAAAGATCACAGAACCAACATAGAAAGCAACACTAAAAGTATAAATAAACGTGAGTTGCTGGTTTTCTATTCGACCTAGAAGATCTAAGATTGATAACCCGATTACTATATAATGTAGTGTGTTAAAGTCATTTGACCAGATGGTACGATAACCTACCATCT
Organism: Halalkalibacter lacteus; assembly: GCF_036663595.1. NCBI lineage: Bacteria > Bacillati > Bacillota > Bacilli > Caryophanales > Bacillaceae > Halalkalibacter > Halalkalibacter lacteus. The sequence continues at coordinate 8,821 of NZ_JAWRVL010000044.1, read as the reverse complement.
CAAATTTGATTAATAAAGGATTTCAGAGTATATCATATTTATCTGAAATCCTTATTTTTTTAGGGTTTTAGCATTATGCTCTTCAAAATACATCAAGCTATATCAATCTTCATCGGCACAAAATCGGCACGTGGTAAACATAGCAATTACCAAAGTGAAATATCGACTATTTAATAGAAGAAAGTAGGTTTTCTCTTAGGACTATGACGGTAATGTTAATCTCAGTCCCTCAATTTTGCGAATTGATATAAATAGCTATATAAAACCCCTCATATCTACACCTATTTCATTCTAAATCGTGTAGTTACGGAAAGAATTAAAGTAAAAAAAGACGAATAATCAACCGAATATATTTAAAAACAATCGTTTAAAAGTAGTTTACTGGTATACCGTTTAATTAAATATCACAAGTTTTCATAATTTGAGTTATAGCTTGGTCAATTGATTTATAACTTATTCCGTCTCTTGCTTGTGTAGAAATTCCATACATAAAAGCTTCTATCAACGTGCACAAAACGTCCGCTTTTACCTCTCTAGTTATCTCGCCGTTTTCTTGCCCTCTTATTATACATTCTTCTAAATTCAACCGAACTAAAGAACGTTCTTTAAAGACAAGATCACGTACATGGTTATTTTTTTCTGAACAAACATTTGCTGATAATACCAACATACAACCAGTAGGATGGCTAGAATCTGTCTGCATTTTGGCTGTCTGTCTTAAAGCTTTTTCTATTGCTACTTTAGATTTAATCGACGTGTCAGTTAAACAATCAGTCACTTTACCGTAAGAAGTGTTATATCGATCAATAACTTCTTTGAACAGGTTCTCTTTAGAACCAAACGCTGCATAAAAACTTGCAGATGATATACCCATCGCTTCTTTTAGCTGTGCAAGAGACGTAGATTCAAAACCTTGCTCCCAATATAAAACCATCGCTTTTGAAATTGCTAATTCTTTGTCAAATACACGTGGTCGTCCTGTTCGAGCCATACATTCACATCCTTGAATACTTACTTATATACTAATCGATCCATAAATGATTGACAAGTATAAAAATACAGAGTAACATATGGATTGATCGATCCATATGTTATGAAAGGAGCTTTAAAAATAAAAAAATAGAATAATAAAAAGGAGATAACTTAGCATGTCTGATATTAGTCACACTCAAGTTTCTAACACTAAATTGCCATTGATTAGCTTATTGGCACTTTCAATGGCTGGTTTTATCTGTATAATGACCGAAACTGTTCCAGCCGGTTTACTTCCTCACATTAGTAACGGCTTAAATGTTTCTACTCCACTTGCAGGGCAGTTAGTTACCTTATATGCAATTGGATCACTTGTAGCCGCTATACCGGTCACATTTGCAACCCAAAGCTGGAAGAGAAAACCACTACTGCTTTTTGCAATCGGATTGTTTTTTATATTTAATACGATTACAGCTTTTTCTTCAAATTACACTTTAACTTTAGTTGCTCGATTTTTTGCAGGAGTAGGTGCTGGAATTGTCTGGAGCATGCTAACTGGATATGCAAGAAGGATGGTTGCCTCAGAATTAAAAGGTCGAGCTACAGCAATAGCTATGGTGGGAACACCTATTGCTCTGAGTTTAGGAGTACCAATCGGTACTATTTTAGGAGAATCCTTAGGTTGGAGAGCTGTTTTTATAATAATGTCGATATTAGCTTTTATCTTAATTATTTGGATTGTAGTAAAAGTTCCTGACTTCCCTGGTAATTCAAGTGGAAATCGGGTTAGTATATATAAAGTGTTCACCATACCTGGAGTACGTCCCATTTTATCTGTTGTTATCCTATGGATGATAGCTCATAACATTTTGTACACATATATTGCACCATTTCTTGTAGAGATGAACTTAGGTACGAAAGTAGGGATCTCATTATTTATCTTCGGTGGTCTTTCACTAATTGGTATATGGGTTACCGGTGTCTTAATTGATAAGAAACTTCGACTACTTGTCTTATTAAGTCTAATTGGTTTCTCATTGTCTACTTTGTTATTCCAATTCTCAGGTGGATATACTATTAGCATTTTTATTGGTATCGCCCTATGGGGAATAACGTTTGGTGGTGCTGCTACTTTATTACAAACTGCGCTAGCTCAATCAGTAGGAGAAAAAAATGTAGACACCGCAATGTCCATGAATACCACAGTTTGGAATGCTGCTATTGCAGGTGGAGGTATTATAGGAGGTATATTACTAGACTCATTTGGAAGTATCTCTTTCCCACTAACTATTCTTATACTAACCGTTCTAGCAATTGTTATCGTCGTCTCTAACAAAAAACACGCTTTCGTAAAACAATAATATCTATTCTCCAGACTGACGAAAATTGTTTAAGACAAAATTGAATATTGCGGACAGAATGAGCCGGCTGTGCGTAGTTTTGAGCCACAGTTTGCGGACGTTTAAGCCAGTGAGTGCGAGATAGGAAGCCATTGGAACAGTATCATTACAATGGCTGTTTATATTATTTAAAGCTCAGATAAATCAAACCCATTACCTATGAGAAATAAATTAGCCATGTTCATTCCCCCTATTCTTAATCTTTCATCAAAGTATGTAATTTTTCTTGAATGAAAGTTTCTACGTCTATTCCTTCGTGTTAGGTTCATGGACAACACTCCTTTTTTCATAGTTACATTATGAAAAAACAAATAGAATGTGTGGATTATTTCCCATGAATAATAAATACATCTTTTGGTAATTATTAAAATGCATGGTCTATGACTGACAAATGCTCTAAATAAACTAATTAACCATGTAAATTAATCCCTCGTCTCATCATGTGAGGGATTATTCAAATTATCTTTTTAGTGAAGTGTGGAAGCCGGTTCATTTAGATACAACAAATAATCATAAACTATACAAGTTCTTAACTTATCTATTGGTAAAAAAGAGATGGAAACCTTTTAGAAGATTTTAACATGTCCCGAAAGAAGTCTCCCTCTTCAATCGTGTGAAGGGCGAAGCCCAACGATAAGGGGGAGATGAATTTCGGTTGGGCGGTAGCTCAAAATTTAGTATTATCATAAAATATAGCTATGATGTTCTTTGATAACTGGATATATGAGGTTGCATGGAGAAATAAAAATGTGAAAACCAAGCTGATCCTTCCATGCGTAAAATATCCAAGGTACGAAAGAACTCCGATTCTTCGGACATCTAGGGTAGGAACTACCCGAAGTAACGCTCATGGAGAAGAAAGGTTGCTTTCTTCATGGAAGTGAGAAGCTCCCACTTCAAGCGTAGCTAAGTGGTGAGTAGTTCACTGAGTTAACTATGGAGATTTCCTTCTAAATATCGTTTCACAGCTTTAATTTTTTCTTCAATCGTAAATTTAGCCAAAAGAAAAGCACCTCCAATTGTCAGATGTGTGTCTAACAATGGGGGTGCAGTTCATAACCTTGGAGCTCTCTTTTATATTGCCTATCGGTTGCACACTTCCCCTATCTCGTCTAGACAACTACTTAGTGCCTGAACACACCAAACACTTCAACTGATGTCATTTATGAAAAAATCCACTTGATATCAGTCAATAAATGTCAAATATTTAATTAATATCTACGTTGTCCCTACTCTTAAACTCACTGAAAGCTCCTCCCTATTGGACTAAGAACAGTAAAAACACCCTAAAAAATCGTGATCTACCATTCTCCATGAGCAACCCATTAAAACCTTCTAAAAGGTTTCCATCCTTTTTACCTGATTTCTATTCCTACTTTAAATCTCCAATAAGATAAACTTAAGAAAGGTGCGATGTAAATGAGCGTGATATCTCCAGCTTTATTTCCTGTACGTGGAAATCTTGAGATAGCAAATAATAAGGAGTTTGGCATTATAAGATCGGGGGATCCTTCGATAGATGGGAAAGACACTTATGTTTCTATCTCTCAGATTGGAAAGTTTGCTTTAAGAACGGGGGACCTCGTGACTGGACAAGCACGATCATCAAAACAAAATAAACAATATAATGGATTAATGAAAATTACTGAAATTAATGGAGCTCCTCCTGAATCTCAGATGCTCAGGGCTCATTTTAAATCGTTAACTCCTATCCACCCAAACAAAAAAATGACCCTTGATGGAAAGAACCATAGCATAACCAACCGCCTCATAGACATGTTTGCGCCTATTGGATTTGTCCAGCGTGGACTTATCGCAGCTCCACCAAAAGTAGGGAAAACAACGCTATTAAAAGACATGGCTAATGGGATTGCTGATAATCATCCTGATGCAGAATTGTTGATCCTTCTCATCGATGAACGCCCTGAAGAAGTAACGGATATTAAACGCTCTGTCAAAGCTTAGCTACTGTACATAGTTCTACATTCGATGAACTTCCCAAAAATCATATTAAAATTACGGAACTCGTATTAGAAAGCGCCATGCGCCTAGTAGAAAATAAAAAAGATGTCATTATTCTCGTAGATAGTATTACACGGTTGGCAAGAGCTTATAATTTGAGTGTTCCACCAAGCGGTCGAACCCTTTCAGGAGGATTAGATCAAGGGCCATATTCTTGAATAAGAGCTATTTTTTCTGTTTCGTTCCGCTGAAATACGTTACTAAATGGTGGAAGGAGGAATAACATACGAAGAGAATACAGTTACTAAATAAAAAATTAAAGAGGAAAATGGAAGAGATGCAAACGCGATTCATATCATGAATGGGAATAAAGATGAAATCAAAAAAGACAGGATGGGAGTCTCTTCCTATACTCCCAGACTAAACCGATAGCTAAAGGAATATAGGGAAAAAGATAAACAGAGGTTTTCATTAAAGCATACGCAGGTTTTTCAGTAATTCCAATGAAGTTCTCAATATACATTTCAATAATCTTTACAATAAAAAACATAAAAATAGAAGTTGATATATAGATTGCAGAAGCGACATTATTCATTAGACAAACTCCCTTCATCTGAATTAAAGCTCTCCGATTGCTGAATATGCAAGTAAATAAAACCCTGTATTAACTTTATTTAAATACAGGGTTTTGTTCAAACTTTTTTATAACTAGTTAAACTTTGTTTTACACATCCGCATCGTGAGTTAGAAACATTGCAATGTAAATTTAACCTTATCGAATTGCATATTAACTAATGAGGTCTTATCTATACAGAAATAGATGATTCCTGAATCTCCCCAAAGCAATTCCATATCTTCTTCATCTGAATCGATCTGTAGGAGAAGAACAGCTTCTTCCGGGTTAAGATTAAATTCATCAAATACATCATTTTGGATGCTGAATGGATACCCTAACATGTAGTGAGCCGGTTCGTAATTTCCTTCATCATCACTTGGCTGAATAAGTTCTTGCCTCATTTCAGAGTAGTTTTCTTCATCCTCATCGCTAAACTCAATATCTTCTGGATACTCTGGGAGAATCAGTCTGTTTACGAATGTAACATTAAAAACAGGTAAAGGGAAGTAGTCTTCGGTCTCTTCCGGGTACTCTTTCCTTCTTAGCTCTTTTTCGTCCCCATCATAGTATAAAACCTTAAAACAACCCTCGTCCTCTTCAAAACCCCATGGCTGTTCTATCACATCATAAAATATATAAAGGATTCCACTACTAGGAAAAATATTTTCTTTGTCATATGGCTTTACTTCCTTTAAGTTAAATTGCCCTATAAAAGAGAGATAACCATTCTTGTATTTAGGAAACTCCCAATCTTGCGGCATATCCGGCAGCCCTCCAAGTTTTGAGGATCCTAAGGGAATTTGCTCCTCCTTCTCTTTATTTTTAATAACTTTTATTGATTGTTTAGCAGCGTTTAAAATATCTGATTTTTTATGAAGTAATTCGTATTCTTGCAACAGTGTATGTAAATCTTGCAAATTCTTCACCCCTATATGTAGGTTTTGGTTATACCAATTTCAAATTTGTTAAAGTGCATCTTTTTTATATAATGATAAAGATACTCCGCCATGACGCAACCTCCCTCTATTAGAATATTCTTACATTTATTGTAACTTAAATAGAAGGAACTGAGTATCATTTACTTTTATCATTCCTAAGCCACTTCAGTGAAAAATGGAACCCATTCTAATTTCTATAAAATCAGACTGCATAGTAAAAATAAAACATTAAATTTGTTTGGAAGTCTTATTCAATTAAATGGCCCTATTGCTGAAGAAGGCAGAAATAATTATTCAAGAACATGATAATCATTCAAAAAAAGTCCAGTCATTATTGGCTCCAACGAAAAATAGGATCATCTAAACAAATTTACTTTTTTAAAATGAACATGCGAATCATCCTGTTGCACCCGTTCTAAGTATATATTAGTGGTTGAAATATCCGAATGTCCTGCCCAATCCTTTACCACTGCTAGAGGAACATCATTCTCCAGCAGAAGAGTTACAAACGTATGACGGAACCAGTGGGGGGTGACTTTTACATTTTTTCCTGCGATATGAACTGCTTCCTTAACAATCTTATATAGGGCGGGGTATGTTAAGCGTTTTTTATTTGAAAGGGTTTCTCTTTTATTATACATAGCGAAAAAAAGCGGACTAGTGTCTTCCATTTTTATTTCAACCGACTCGCCAATACTTGTTCGATAGTTAAATAGAATTTCTTTTGTCTCATCTCTTATTGGAATGGATCGTGGCTTTTTCCCTTTTCCAATGACATCTGCAAATAGGTACCCCTTATGATTGTAACGAAAGCTTCCCCAATTTAAGCTCAAAAGCTCGCTTGCACGAAGCCCTGTCGTATACAGTAGGTAGCCCATCAGTAAATTTCGTTTTTCCAACTGTTCACGATTTCTTTTTGCTTTCACCACTTTAGGAAAGAAGGAGATAAGAAATTCAGCATCCTTTTGATTCAATTCTCTGACTTGAACACGCGTTTGGTCTTCTTCGTGACGAGTTTCTTCCATTATATAGTGTCCTTTTTTAGACACTGGCTTGGAGATCCAAGTAGAAAGGTGGGACTTGTAAAATTGTGTTTCATAACCAAAGTCTAATAATCTTCTGAAAAACTCCAATTTTCTTATGGCTGATTTAACTGCATAATTTTCTTTGATAAATTTGTTATAAGCTTTTACTTCTGGAAAGCCAAGATCCCGAAAAGAAAGGGAGTGGTCTGTTAAAAAAGTGAGCAGCGTTTTTGCATCCGAACGGTATGCTTTGACCGTATGAGGAGAAAGATGCTTATCTTGTGGAAATACCTTCTCTAAAAAAAACAATTCCAGAAAATCCTGTTCGGAACTATTCGCAAGAGAGAGGTTTCTATTTTCGTCGAGTAGATGCCGATCTTTTAGATTGTCTTGTAAATAAGTTAAGTACTGTTCACCTGTCATATGATTAAGAAGCGTCAAGTCATTCATTTTTTGACCTCCTACGTATTAGTTTAAAATAATTTCATTATGTATAGTAAAGATAATACCATCTTATCTTTACTTATATTTTATCACACAATGGTTATTATATCTAAAATCTTCCTCCCGGACCTATGATTAAAAAAGATAAATAATTTGATACACTAGCAGCATTGAAACATTGAAATAAAGTGTTGCCTGTCGAGATTCGCTTTCAGACGAAATGGATCTTCAGTTCCAATTCTTCTAAATTTGTTGCGTTGGTTCTTGGGGGTGTTTCGCTTTTACGTTAGGTAATGGCACTATTAATCTTGGACTGAAATACTTTAAATGTTTTTAATAAAATATATAGTTTGATTAAAGAAAACTTTAACATCATTGTTAACATATATTATGACATATAATATCATTTTAAAAATAATGTTAATCTTATAGTTAAAGCATTTGTATATATTATTATTGTAATAGGTTTTAATGCCAACAACAAAAATAACATAATATGATCAGTCATTTTTTTGAAATGCTGTATAATGCGCGGATTTACAACGTTAAAGAAATTCCTATAATAAAAATCCGAATTACTCAGTATTAAAATCTTAGTAGCCTCTATTTTTCTCTTTGATTACAGCCATTGAAATGTACCATCTCTGACATAGTATTTACCGCCAAATGACAAAAAGTGTACCAAAGAATGACAAACTATTTACCACTGCAATCGATCTGGTGATAAAAGATATAAAACCATAGTTTTGAAACAAAAAATGTTATAAAAATTTGTAAGATCAGTCTTCTGCATACTTGCCAGATTAACTCTTGTATTACGTAGTAGACTAAATACTGCGCAGCAAAAATTTTCATTTTCAGCTGACGTTGTGAAAGAATATACTTAAACGTCACCTAATTGTTTAATAGGGAAACCACAGAGCTTTTATTGGATTGTATAACTAAGTATAGAAAAATAATATGTTAAAATTGAATCAGAATTTATTAGGAGGGGTTATTTTGAAAGCCGAAAAAAGTTTAAGGGTTTGTGAAAAAGGACATAAGTATTACAAAAGTAGTGAATGTCCAAGTTGTCCTACCCGTGATAAAGAAAACAAGCCTGAAAGCGGATTCCTTTCGAAACTGAGTTCACCTGCTAGAAATGCGTTGGTTCACGAAGGAATTGACACTTTGCAAGAATTATCAAAGTACACCGAAAAAGAAATATTAAAAATCCATGGTATTGGACCAGCTTCTTTACCAACTATGAGAACTTCATTAGAAGAAGAAGGTTTATCATTTAAAGAATAAATATTTGGTTGGTAGATGAAGTATTATTAAATTTGAAGCAAATGCTTAGGTAAGGATATTGGGTTCTTCATAATAACCTATTTTAGTTAGGAAGAAAGTAAGCCCCCATTCAAACAACGCATATAAATACGCAGCGCCTCCTGGTACGATACATGTATCAACTAAAGGAGGTGC
>NZ_JAWRVL010000043.1:0-25197 GCF_036663595.1 Halalkalibacter lacteus | reverse complement strand
ATAGAACACTTAAAACATTGCAGCGGCTTCGCTCATTGCTCCGAGATTGTTCAAAAAGGTAAAAAGCGACCTTTTTGAACAATCTCTCTTACTGGTTAAATCGACGAAGTTCGCGTTCTACTCGTTGAACTTGCTGGTCTAGAGTTTCTTGTGCATCTTCACCAAGTGCCATTGCGTGAAATGCTTGAGCAAAAGCATCTGTTAGCACAGGATACGCCGGTGTAGTAGGACGTGCATGTGCCGTGTTCACAACTTGGTCACGAATGATTTTCTTTGGTAGCTCATTATATACTTCCATGCTTTCAAAAGCAGACTTACGCGCTGGAGGCATTCCTGTTACTTCAGATAACCCAATCGTTGATTCTTCGTTCGTCATCCACTGCATCACTTGATAGGCCGCTTCTGGATGTTCTGCTTGTGATGAAATAGCATAAGCCATACTACCTGATGGAGATTTTGGAACTTCACTATACGGATATGGCATCATACCATATTCAAAACCTGCATTTTCAGCAGAAACAGCAATCCAAGGTCCTCCAAGTGCCATTGCAGCTTTCCCTTCTTCAAACTGTGTTTCTGAAGGCGTAAGACTTACAACACCCTCTTCAAATAAGCTCTTTACAAATTCAAACCCTTCAACACTTTCCGGTCCATTTAAATAGCCATCAACCGTTGTGCCATCTTCAGAGATTAACTCTCCACCATTTGACCAAATAAACGGCGCACCCATATACGTGTACCACTCACCAACACCATAATTCATAAAGAGATTTAAACCATATCGGTCATCTGTTGTTAATTGTTTTGCTACATCCATAAATTCGGTCCAAGTCCAGGCATCTTCAAGCGTTGTTGGCGCTTCAATGCCAGCCTCTTCAAAAATTTCTTTATTATAATAAAGTACGACTGATGATTCCATTGCACCTAAAGAGTATAACTCCCCGTTGTACGTACCTTGTTCAATAATCGAATCAACAAAATCTTCTTTGTCTTCATCTGAGATATACTCAGTAACAGGGGCAATAATCTCAGCATCTGCATAACTAGCAACGAAAGGACCATCAAGCGCCAATACATCTGGTAAATTCCCAGCAACTAAAGCCGCGTTCAAGCTATCGTTATACGAGCTACCACCATCATCCATTACAACCTCAACATTGATTTGAATCTCACCTTCATGAGCTTCGTTAAATTCTTCAATACGCTTTTTATTAAATTCCGTCTCATCTTCACCTGATTGGTGAATCCACATATCTAGTTCAATCACTCCAGCAACTTCTTGAGTGTCACCCTCGTTGGAATTCTCCTCATTTGAAACCTCTTGATCATTATTGCTACAAGCGACCAACATCACACTAACCATGAGCATAAAAATAAAAGATAATTTTGCTCTACCCATCATTCATTCCCCCTTATCATTGTTTTTCTAAGTCTTAAGAAACTAGCAACACTAAAAATCTGTAATTAGCAAACTCCAAATGTAAGAGCTTACAAATATAATATAATCTATAGGCGCTTTTATGTCAAACGTTTTCACAAAAACAAGTCACAATAAATTTATATCACTATCAGCTTTAACACTTATAAATCAGCATTAATATAAAACTTCTCTATCATTACCTACTAATTCATTCTAATATAAAAGCCAATATAACCAAAAAGTAAGGAAGCGTTGTCATATTAAGTTATCGTATACACTCTTCCTCATTATACATTGGAATCACAAACTACCTTTTTTACACTAAAATATTAGTTTGTTTAACATTAATCCCTAAAATACATATGTCATACGTTACCACATTCATGCTATACTTGTTAACAAAACATAATATAATACCGAATCGAGCGCTTATTCTTTATTATTCGATTTCTGTCTGCTATTTTTTAATAAAGACTTTTTCACCTATCATTTAAATTCCAAGCAAGGGAGAAAACTATGGTAAATATAAAAGATGTTGCAAAAAAAGCTGGCGTGTCCGTCACAACTGTTTCACGAGTGATTAATAACAGAGGCTATATCGGCAAAGAGACACGCAAGAAAGTCGAAAAAGCTATGGCTGATACTGATTATTCTCCAAACCAAATTGCTCGTGCCTTGCAAAAGAGTCAGTCCTATCTCTTAGGTGTAATCGTTCCTGACTCCGGACATCCTTTTTTCGCTGAGTTAATTAAAAATATTGAACTATTCGCTTATAAAAACAATTATAAAATTCTAATTTGCAATTCATTAGATGAAGCTGAAAAAGAAACAAAATATATAGGAATGCTTAAAGAAAATCGAGTCGATGGCATTATTATGTGTAGTCAAACATTGGATATAGAAGAATATAAAAAGATAAGGTTGCCGATTGTATCGTTTGATCGGATTATGTCAAAGGACATTCCTTATGTAGGATCTGACAACTTTAACGGCGGTACCATTGCGACGGAACACTTAATAGAAAGCGGTTGCAAAAATTTATTACACTTATCTGGTCCTCTTGATTTAGATGTATTACCTAATAGACGTGCTGACGCATTTAAACTGACATGTATGAAACATGACTTGCCTTTTAAAATCATTGAGAAAGAATATAGTAGACTTTCGTTCTCTCATTACAACAATTATGAGTTGTTTATTGAAAAACAAGTCTCACATGAACTCCCTAATTATGATGGAGTGTTTTGCAGCAATGATTTGTTGGCATATGCTCTGTATATCTATGCACAGAAAAACAATATTAAAGTACCTGAGCAACTAAAAATTGTTGGATATGACTTTAATTCCTTTACTCAGATGTTACAAAACCCAAAGCTAACCACAGTTAAGCAGCCGGCTGACCGTCTCGGACGAGAATTATGTTCTACTTTAGTTAAGATGATTGAGGACAAGGATGACGATAAACCGAACAACACCATTGTTGATGTAGAGCTTGTAAAAGGAGAAACGACATAAGAGTTAGGAACGCAACGCCTGTTGAAGGACATCAAAGAAGGTGACTCAACAGGTCGTTTTCTGACCCTTTAAGTCACCTCTTACGCGACATCATCTACTATGGTAATAAAGTATTCTGTTTTCCCTTAATTCCATAAGGTAAATACTCTAAAGAAATGACAAGAACCGAGTGCTAACACTCGGCTCGACAAACTTCGAGCGGTGCCAGGCACCTACCGCTTTTCCGGTTCTGGATAGTCATACCCCTTCGTATCGACTATCATTTTTTGCACCCGTTGCTCTTCAACTGGTTTATCGAGATAGTCACGTTCAGCATGTACAATCTCATCAACCGTTTCCATTCCTTCTAGTACTCGTCCAAACCCAGCGTATTGTCCATTCAGGTGGGGAGACTCCTCTACCATAATAAAAAATTGCGAGCCAGCTGAATTCGGATCATTCGCCCGCGCCATTGAAAGGACACCACGCTCATGTTTTATCGGATTCTCGAACCCATTCGCATTAAATTCGCCTTCAATGGAATAGCCTGGTCCACCTGATCCATCTCCCACAGGGTCCCCGCCCTGAATCATAAATCCAGGGATAACACGATGAAAGAGCCCCCCGTCAAAGAATCGATCTTCCACTAATGAGATAAAATTAGCTACTGTATTCGGTGCTATATCCGGATAAAGTTCAAGAACGATCTCGTCTCCACCTTCCATCGTAATCGTGACAATTGGGTTTTCCTCAACAATTGGATAGTCGGTTTCTTTACCTGTTTGTTCTTCTGTTTCCTCTGTTAGTTGCTCTTCTACTTGTTCTTCGTCAGACTGAGTTCCACAGCCTGCAAACATAAACAGCAAAGCCGCTAAAAGAACAAAAAAAGCTTTCTGTGTTGATAAAATTCTTCTCATCATAATCCTCCTCACAAATCAGGTTAAAAAAGCCAATAGACCCCAGCTACTTTATAGAGGCTACTGAAAAAGTAAAACACGACCTTAAAAAAGATCCTCGAGGAAGCGACAATGGCTTCGCACGTTGCTCAAAGCCTACTAAAAAAAGGTGAAAACAAACCTTTTTCAGTGGGCTCGAAAACGACCTTTTTCAGTAGCTCCATATACGTGTAATGGGGTTCTTTCGCTTATTTTTCTTTTAAGTGCTCACTACGCCATTTCGTGAACTCTAAATATTCGCGGAATTGTTCTTTGCTAATACCTGAATCCATAGCCTCTTTCACTAATTCTACCCAAGCTTCATCGAGCTTGTGATCATCACTTTCCGTCTTCTCACTTAACAATGCTTCCACAGAGACACCTAACACAACTGCCACTTTTTCTAAAAATTGAATAGAAGGATTTGTTTGGATGTTTCGCTCAATTGAACTAACATATGATTTTGCAACCCCTGCTCGATCAGCTAGTTCAGACATTGATAGCCCTTGTTCAAGTCGATGCTTTTTCACGCTTTCACCTATCATGGAAACCTAGCCCTCTCTCTTAAGTACATACACATTCTTTTAACTCTAATAGCTTATCAGCTATTGAATTAAAAAAAAAGCTCTACTCAACTCGAATGGGGACATCAAATAGCTTTAAAAATACCTGTAACTCCTCTATGCTTAATCCACAGTCCTGCCATTTAATAAGCTATGACTAGTGTTAGTATCGCTATTCTCTAGACTGTGTCAAAACTGTGACAGTCCTGTGACGAGAACAGCCTCCCCTTCGACAAAAACCGTGGTAAAAAGAGAATTTACCACCCTTTCCCAAGGAAGAAAATGAACTTATAATAGAATAGCCATGTAGATAATGTATTTTAAAAATATCTTCATTTTAGTAAACGATTGGTGGGAGCGTTTTATTTAAACAGCCAATTCATGAAAATCGCCAGCATAATGAAAAAGAGAGGAAGAAGATATAATGCCATTAATGTGAAACCAATTTGGCAACATTAACATTAATGGGATCAAGCTTATGAACTAATTCCATAATTCAACAATCTAATTTCCAGTATGCGAGGCTGATAAACGATGTATGTATATGTAGATAACAACAATAAAAAAGCAGAATTCATGAACCTATGGAGTCAAATAGCCCGAGAAAAAAAGTACCCAATAACAGAGCTTCGAGCTAACTCCGAAGCGTTTATTATCAAGAATAAAGAAGGCTTAAGTATAGGAACAATCGAATTTATTCGGTGCGATAAAGATCTTGCCAACAGCAGCGACCTTATTAACATAACCAATGATAAACGCATTAAAGAAAATTTGAAACATTCGTATCAAATTAGGAAAATGGGGTTAAAAAGCGAGTTTACTAACACAAAAGTATTATACGATTTATTGAAACTAGCTGCCATGTATGCTAAAAATAATGGTGTGAGGTATTATGTTAGTTATCTAGAGAAAAATCATTATCACCTTTTAACTGATAAGTATAAGCTTCGAGTTGATAGGCTTGGTGAAAATGCATTCTTAGCAAAAAGAGAATGTGTACCCGCCCTTATTGATATTGAAGATACCATTTATAACACTCGTGGTTACCCCCTTTATATTAAGTCGATCGCTTATGTAGTCCAGGGAACAAAAAAAGTTAAGTCATTGTTCGTTTGATTTTTGGAACGTGGATATGTTCTACTTGACTGATACTAACATTAGATCCTTAACTAACTCACACAAACTATTGTGTAAGTTAGCTTTATTAAATTGGGCACCTGTTAAGACAGGTGTCATTTCTTATTTACTAATGCAAAGTAGTTGTTTTTAATACTCTATTTCCTCATAATCTTTTGGCTGAGGTACCGGCTGCCTTTTTTGACTGGTAGAACGATCATGTATGGTTTGCAGCTCTTCTTGCCTCTCCTTAGCACCTTTGTCATTTTGCTTTATTTGTTTTTTCATGCTGACACCCCCTTCCAAATTGATCTTTAAATTCATGTGCTACTTTTAAAGGATTCCACCAAGCATAAAAAAAATGCAGCCAAATCTGACTGCTAATCCAATACATTTCTATTTAGACAGAAAAATATTTAGTTTGTCCATAAGCGTATTAATGCCTTTACTGTTTACTAAAGATTTCTCCTCACAAAAGTGGCAAAGTAATTTTGAAGGATCTGACCCCCACTGCGGTCATGCAAAAGTTCCAGTGGCGGCACATGTTAACGATGCACCCCTCTCAACTCCCACACGACCATTGAATCGACAATCAGCTCATCAGCTCCCATTAACGAAAGGTCCTTCGCATCTTTCTTCGTTGGATACACGCGAGTCGTTACGCTTCGACCATCGACTTATCTAAAAATACTCGTAGTTTCAAAGGTTCACCTTTCTTAAGGCCAGTGGCCCCACCTTGTATCCCCCTTGTTTTTTCTTTGCGGTCAAGCGTTGTCTTTGTACGATCGACGAAACATTCTCTCGCACGATAGTCATAATACAGCACAGTTTCTTCCGCACGATCCTTTGATTGTCTCATATACAAACCGGCAGACCCTTCCTCCTGCGGTTGAAACATCACTTGAATTTCTAGCATATCTCCTGAAATGCCCTTCAATGATTGATTGACTTCAGCAATCGTTACGTTCTCCACATCGAGTAGCTTTCTCTTTCGAAGGGCTTCCACTTCAGCAATCGGCCTAAACTTCAAACGGTCATCATCCGCTAAATAAAGTTCAACAGGCAACCCACCATTATGTGCCCAGCCAGAAGCATACTCATATTCGATCGGTCGCTCACCTTGCGCAATGGTAAATAAAATCAGGCGCCCTGTCTTAGGATCAATCATCGCAGATGGACCAGTAAAGTGAAAATCACCTAAGTCAAACAGCTGCGGCTCTTCTACATCAGGGATAAACGCTCCATTCTCGCGGTCCCACTGCCCGATCCAGTAGAATACCTCGACGTCAGCCTCATCACCAATTGGACTAATGATAAAAATATACTTTTCGTTGCCTTTGCTATCCGTTCCAAGCGATAGAAGAATCGGGAGCTCCCACACCCTTCCTAAATGAGGGTGTTTGCTATAATCACTTACATAAAGAGGACCTCTATAAAACCATTCCAATAGATTCTCTGATTCAAATAACAAAGCCGTTCCCCCGCGCCCATTTATGCCTGAGCCGACAAGTTGGTACCACGTGTTCCCTTCTTTCCAAACGAATGGATCACGAAACCCGTCATCATCTAAGTCAAATCCTTCTGGCTGCAACAACACAGGTTCTGGATGTTTGACCCACTTTCTCAGCTCTAAGTCACCATCACTTTTGACTGTGCTTTTAGCAAGGCCAATCATTTGGTTCGGAAGAAATCGATTGTTCCCAGCTGTAAAAAATAAAACAGGGACTCCTTCTTCATCATAATGAGCACATCCTGACCATGTACCATCTGGATCGACACTCTCCTTCTCAGGTGAGAGGGCTACAGGCATATCCTTCCAATGAATGAGATCATCACTAACCCAATGCCCCCAATGAATGTTTCCCCAATAGGGCCCTTGCGGATTATGCTGATAAAAGAGGTGATACTTTCCTTCATAATAGAGCGGTGCATGTGGCTCATTCATCCAATGTCCCGGTGCAGTTAGATGATACTGCGGCCGATGCTCATCTAACGTAAAATCATTACGATGAATTCCGATATCCTCGAGCTTGATTTCAGGAATTTGTCCGCCATGAACTGACAAATACGCTTGAAATTGTTCAAGTAGTTCATCCGACGACAAAGCTCGCCCGTAAATACAAACCTCGTCCATCAGACCGCTAAACATGCCAAGAGAAAAGGTTCGCTCGATCATCTTTGGATCGTTATGCCCTCCAATGACGAAATCCTCATCAGCGGGAACGAGGTGAGTCCCTTTTTCTATTTGCTTTTTCGCCACTTGTCTCCCATTTACATACATCGCAAGCAAGCCCTCCCTAGCGCCATACGTAGCAGCAATATTTGTCCATTGGTTCTTTTGCACTTTCAGTTCCTCTGTAGAAATCTCAACCCATCCACTTGTTAATCCAACTTGAAAAGAAACCGTTCCATACTTACGGAAACCAAGAATGAATCCTCTCTCCTCTTTGCGCAAGTGTTGATTGACCAACGCTGTGATCCCTTCTTCCTCTATGCCCCCGAAGGTGTGAGGCGCCACCCATACTGAAATCGTCATCGCACCTGTCGGTAGGTGAAAGGCTTTCTTATCCCTTTTGATATACGTCGAAAACCCATCAAACCATAAAGCATTCCCTTGAATCCCTTTTCGACGTTTGATGCTTCTATTAGGCTGAAAAGCTGCGTCATGAAATACATAGTGCACGGGGTCACAAACGTTTTGTACCTTTTCAAATGTCGATTTTCCATCTCGCTCTTGAAATGTCCACTGTGCAACGAGGTCTTTTTTTACCGAAGAATTTCTTACACTCACAGGTTTCACCCTCCATCTCTCATAAAGAAGCCGGAACTTAAAAGACTGTTCCGGCTTTTTCTTGAATCAATGCTTATAAGTTTGCGTTAAAACGGTCTAAGCCTTCTTGATAGATCTCCATTAATTCGCTTAGTCCCATTTTTTCTAGCTGGTCAACATACGAATCCCACTCTTCTTCAATTCCACCATTTAATAACCAAACGGCTTGTTTCTGATTCACAAAGTCCAGAATATCGACTTCAAGGCGATTAATTCGGGCGAGCTCCTCTTCTGTGAAAAAGATTTGCGGGAAATTTTCTTCCACTAAATAAGGTGCATACACTTCTTCAATATCTTGTAAACGTTTCTTCGCACGTGATTCCATATCAACAACCGTTCCAAAATGCTCCGCTAACACGACGACCGGTCCATTCGGAGCCACTTTTTGGCGAAGTTCGCCCATCGACACACCTTCTTCTAGCTCTTTGTTTACTAACATCCCATTTTCATCTTCTTCATAAATAATGCCAAGTGGTCCCCAGCTAATTTGAGCAGACATTTTTGGCTCATATAACTGATCTACCCAACGCATCGTAATTTCAGGATGCTCGTTTGCTGATGTAATGACAAACGCAGCTCTTCCGTATTCAGAATAATTGGAACGACCAACCATTTTATGACCATTTGGACCTTCTAGAGGCGGCAAGAGAACATAGTCATCGGCACGTTCTGGTCCAACGATCTCTTCTGTCTCCCACCAAATATACGAGCCAAGAGTTGCAGGGCTTGTCTTCCCTTTTGCAAAATACTGACTGACATCATGTGTAAACGATTCATCATCGATTAAACCCTCTTCAATCCATCCATGAAAATATTCAATTGCTTCCTTATACTCCGGTTGAACGACTGTGAAAATCACTTCTCCATCACGCACGATTTGATGATCAACATTGTCAGGAATGCCAAATGCAGCAAACATATCACCGAAGTTCCCAGTCCAGAAGTTATACATAAAGCTCATTGGAATGACATCATCTTTCCCTGTACCATTTGGATCTTGATCTCTGAATGCACGTAAAACATCGCCATACTCATCAAGTGTTGTCGGCATATCAAGCCCTAACTCATCCAACCAAGATTTGTTGATCGATGTGAAGTTTGGAACAGCACTCAAACCCATTTCTTCTGCTCTAGGCAAAGAATAAATATGACCATCTGGTGCGGTAACCATGCTTTTCAACTCAGGTCTCAGTTCAAATATTTCTTTCAGGTTTGGAGCATACTCTTCGATTAAATCCTCTAACGGAATAATCGATCCTGCTTGACCATATTTAACAATTTCATGATCTGAAAACTCAGCATTGTAGAATGCATCAGGAAGCTCGTTACTAGCTAACATTAAATTTTTTCGTTCTTCATATCCATCTCCAGGAATATTATTCCAATCTATATACATTTTTATGTACGTTATTATTTACTGATGATTTCCTCACCTTAAATCCAAATTCTATTGCAGTAAGGTTATCGTAATCGATTACGTAATCAGTGCAAAGGAGAATGCTCTCCATTACACTGATCCTCGAGAAATAAACTGAGTAGGTAATAATACCGATTCCTTGTTCCTCTCGTTTCCCTTCTTAATCCTATTAAGCAATATATGAACCGCTTTCTCTCCGATTTCATAGGATGGTTGTTCGACCACTGCTAATGGTGGCGTTGTAATTTTCATCCAATCATAATCATCGAAACCAATAATGGCAATTTCATCTGGTATTTTGATCTGTTTTTCATTGAGGAACCGCAGAGCACCCATTGTCATTACATTATTCGAAACAAACAATGAAGTAACCGCTTTCTTATTAACCAATTCTTTTGCTTGCTTATACCCTTCTTCAAAACTAGGGGTTCCTTCTTTTATTAGCGACGGTTCGACTGTCAACTTATTTTTTTCGTGTGCTTTCTTATATCCTGTTAATCGATCGTCGCTTGTCGTCATTCCAAGGTGCCCAGTAATAAAACCAATTTTCTCGTGTCCCTTTTTTATTAAGGTCTCAATCGCTTCAAAAGTACCTTGGTAACTATTCGCCATAACCAGATCACCATCATACCCTTTAGGTTTACGGTCAATAAAAATGACTGGGTAATCTCCTGAAAATACTTCGTCATACTCAGTAACATCTTCAGCTGTCGGAGCTATAATCAGTCCATCAATTAATTGAGTATTAAACAGTTTTATTTGTTCAAGTTCTGTCTTAAGATCTTCATGGGAATTGCCTAAGATGAGGTTATACCCTTTCTGTTTAACGATTGTTTCAATCCCATTAGCGATTGCCATAAAAAAGAAGTTTGACGTATCCATATACACCATTGGTACGATTAAACCTATAATCATTGACTTTCGACTTCGTAAACTTTTCGCTACTAAATTAGGCTTATAGTCTAGCTCCTTCATAGCTTGAAAGACTCTCACCTTTGTCGTTTCTGAAACAAACCTTGTTCCATTGATAACATGAGATACTGTTGCTGTTGACACATTGGCAACTTTCGCTACATCCTTTATGCTTGTCATAGGTTCTCCTCTTTAAAGCGCTTTCTTAACTAACATGATTGTCACGTAATCGTTTAACCGAAGCTTATAATAAAGTGAACATTTTGTTAATTAGAAAAAAATGTTACTAACTAAAGTGAATAGGCTGCCCCCTTCGTACACGTAAGGACACTGAAAAAGGTGAAAATCGCACGTAAAAAGATTTTTCGAGGAAGCTGCATTGGCTCTTTACGTTGCAGCCTGCTATGCATAGCAGGCTTTAAAACAAAGCAACGGCCACTCCATCACATAAGCGGCAACGTGACCGTCACTCTTGTCCCATCTTCCAAATTCTCAAAGCAGATCGAACCTTTATGCTCTTGGATCATTCTTTGCGATATCGACAATCCGAGTCCTGTCCCTTCTTCTTTTGTTGAAAAGAACGGTTCACCTATTCGTCCGATGATTGATACTGGAATGCCTGGGCCATTATCGTTCACTTCAATGACCGCTTCTTTTTCATCTAGCTTTTTAACCGCGATCGCTACTGTGCCACCCTCATTTCCAGCTGCTTCGATTGCATTTTTCATTAAATTGATCACTACTTGTTTAATTTGCGACTTATCTACGTACACTCTTACAATTGACGTTTCAAACGAACTTGTAATGTCTACGTTATGCAAAGTTGCTTCATTTCTCATAAATTCAACCGTCTCATTGACGATTTCCGTTAGGTTGTAATAGTCTCTCTTAGGTGCACTCGGTTGCGTCGCCATGAGAAAATCATTGACGAGTTGATTCATTCGGTCCATTTCGCTTAACACAATATCACGAAAATGGTTCTCCTTTTGATCTTCAAACAAAAACTGTACAAATCCTCTTACTGATTGCATCGGATTACGCAACTCATGCGCCAATCCCGCTGATAGCTGCCCAAGCAAGGATAGTTTTTCAAGCCGTATTAATTTATCATCAAACTCATCATAGCTTGATTTTGTCGCGTTTTCGATAATGACGGACACAACCGATGATAAGCGCTTGATCGTTTCTATTTCTTGTTTCGTGAAAGCATACGGATCTGGATCGATCGCACAAACGGTTCCAAATAACTTTCCATTCGAAAGATAGACAGGCATGCCGAGGTACGATCCGATATTCGCTTCATAAATCGCATCGAACACACTAGCTCTCGCGTCTTTTTTCGTATCATGTATAATTAACGGTTCCCGACCGTCACAAGGGATCAGGCTTCATAAAGAATGATCTTTAGGTAATTCCATCCCCTCTTCCAAGGAGCAGCCATTTTGGTTAAACACTTTAATCACTTTAAACGTTTCTTCAATATGACTAACAAAAAGTGTCCTAGCTCCGATTGACTGGCTCGAAAACCACAACATATCTTCCAATGCCTGTTCAAAACGACTCGTCACAACAATCCCCCCTTTAAACAAAGTAAACAACTAAATTGAGCTTCTCTCTTTACTCAAGTAACTATAGCTACCGGATACGTAGACTACTATCATTTTACCAGTATATTTCCTTGTTTACCTGTGTAAAATGAACTTTCTTTTTTTTGGGGTGCCAGGTACCTATTGACATCTTTACTAAAGAGGAGTAAATTCTCCTTATCATACAAATATATTTTTAACCTTTTATTCGCTTAATCTATGATTTTAGAGCGGGGGAACCAATTAGGATGGCTAGAAATCGTCCTTGGGGTGAATCTTACTATGTAAGAGGGGATACTCTTGAGTCCCTAATCCGACAGCTAACCTCGTCAGCGTTTTTTCGAGAGAAAGGGTCTTAAAGGACCATTCTTTGCGATGGTCTTTTTTATTTGCTAAAAAGGAGTGGATATAAATGGCAGATAAAAAGAAACAGTTTGCCGTTATTGGTTTGGGGCGTTTTGGTGGAAGTGTTTGTAAGGAGTTATACAAGATGGGACACCAAGTATTAGCGATCGATCTGAATGAGACAAAAGTGAATGAGTTTACAGCATTCTCTACTCATGCAGTCGTTGCAAATTCCACAGATGAAAAGGCATTGCAATCTCTAGGGATCAGAAACTTCGAATATGTCATTGTCGCCATCGGTGATAACATTCAATCAAGTATTTTAACTACACTCGTATTAAAAGAAATGGATGTTAACAATGTTTGGGTAAAAGCACAAAATATTTATCATCATAAGGTACTTGATAAAATAGGAGCGGACCGCATTATTCACCCTGAGCAAGATATGGGGATTCGGATCGCTCAACATTTAGCTTCTGAAAAGATTGTCGATTATATTGAGTTGTCTGATGAATATAGTATCGTTGAGTTACTAGCAACCAAGAAAATCGACAATCGTTCGCTTATTGATTTACATGTTCGGGCGAAGTACGGATGTACGATTTTAGCGATCAAAAGAGGGGAAGAAATTAATGTATCTCCCCTACCAAAAGATATGATTTATCAAAAAGACATTCTAATTGTCATTGGCCACAAGAACGACCTCAAACGATTCGAGGAAGAAGGTATGTAACAATGTCACGCGCGAGAAAAGGCATTTGGCATCGGAAAATCAAATAATTATTCATTTATTAACGATTGTGGTTATTAGCTTATTTGCGGTATTCCTCACTTTCTTCGCGTTAGCTAACAGAAAGTGCTCTTTTTTATGATTGTATTGGAAGGTTTGGACCACTAACGTTAGCCTTTTCATTAGCAAGAACAAAAAAATCGGGAAGTGCCAGGCACTTCCCGATTTTTTTCATCCTTATGTTTACTCCGCCCGAAAAAAGGTTATTTAACAAGTAATTCAACTTTAAAGGAGGAGTTCATCATGCTTTACAAAGCTAGTACTATTCAATCTTGTACTGTACAAGCAACAGACGGTGATTTAGGAAAGGTGAAAGATTTGTACTTTGATAGTGAAAAATGGACGATCCGCTATTTAGTTGTTGATACATTAAAATGGTTACCAGGAAAAAGAGTGCTCGTTTCTCCCGTCTCTTTCGATAATGTCGAGTTAGACAATAACAATATTTCGATTTTTTCATCAACAGACGAAATAAAAAACAGCCCTTCTGTAGAAGAGCATCAGCCGATCACCCGTGTAAAAGAATTAGAGCTTCATAGCTATTATGGTTGGTCACCGTATTGGGTTGGCGGCGGTTTGTGGGGACCTGGCAATCTCCCCCTCTTATCTACGAAAGAAGATCAGCAATATGTAACCGAAATGGAAGATGACCAATCCTTTTTAAGAAGTGTTAATGAATTAAGAGGACAAGTATTTGGCTATAACGTCAAGGGGATCGATCATGAAGAGTTAGGAACAGTCGTTGACTTTGTCATAGATGATAACTCTTGGGTCGTTCATTATCTCATCATTGATACAGGTGATTGGCTACCCGGACGAAAAGTGGCCATTTCTCCAGAATCAATTGACTCAATTGACTGGGTAGCAAAAGACATTACGATTAATCTAAGAGCAGCAGAAGTTGAAGAACACTCAACTGAAACGGGTTCTGTTCTGGAATTAGAGGAGATTCCAGTTGATAACCTAAGAACAAGACACCTTTTAAATAAATAATGATTAGTAGAGGTGACTCAATGGATATCCCATTTCATGAGTCACCTTTACTTGCTTGTACATACCTTTCATACAGGCCCAACCATATTTCTTTCTAACCCTGATTAATTGCATATGAAACTAAAACGACTAAACTAGGCACCTATCTAAAAGTAGTATAAGGTTTAAACACCTTTTTTCTTTGATTGGATGTTTGAATTAACCGATGGGCTTTTTCTAAAAGGGTGATTTCGCTTTGCTGAAGAGGTTTCATATGGCAGACTTTATTTCTGATTGTGATCGTTTGCCGTAGTAGTTTGTAATCATTCAGTGTGATGGGGAGAAGTTGATACGTTTCAACGTGGGTCAGGATGTTTGCATACGTGTCATTCACATAAAGATGTTGCTGCCGATTCAGTTTTTTTAGCAGAAGATTTTTCAAGCTCGTTTCGATGTCATATAGAAGCGAATAAGCCTCTAGTAACATAGTTTTTTTAGATATCATATATATATAACCTCCTATTTATTTAGTATTTTGGTTAGATTTTACTTTTTATTTCTACACTTATTATGTCAATTCCTGCTTTTATTTTCAAAAAAGAAAGGACCCTATAATAGAGTCCTTTAATCATTACGCTTTGTTTACGTTTGTAGCTTGAAGTCCACGTTGACCTTGTTCAGTGTCAAATGTAACTTTTTGGCCTTCGTCTAAAGATTTAAATCCTTCGCCTTGGATAGCTGAGAAATGTACGAATACATCATCTCCACCTTCAATTTCGATAAAACCGAATCCTTTTTCTGCGTTAAACCATTTTACTGTACCTTCTTGCATGTTTGTTTCCTCCTATGTGGAACTATCCCACAATTTATTACTATCATTGCTCAATTAGATATCAAAGGCGAAAAGTTTAAACTCTTCTTCTTTCTTACAGACCGAACAAAAATAATTCTTGTTTAGAATAACAGATTTTTTCTAGAAAAGCAAATAGTTAGTTATTGGAAAAAGAGATCGAGTGCATTAACACTCGATCAATTCAGCTACCTACCGCATAAAGAGCAGCTGAGCAATTTTAAAATTTTATCCGAACGAACGGTGTTTATTTCTTTTTGTCGGATATGAAAGCGCTATTTTTTATCTCCCATCAGCAATTAGTCACCATATCCATCCGGATGATGCTGATGCCAATTCCAAGCGTGTTTAATCATTAAATCCAATGAAGAATACTCTGGGTTCCATCCAAGTTCTGACCTTGCCTTATTAGATGAAGCAATCAATACAGCCGGATCGCCCGTTCTTCTCGGGGCAGTGACGGTCTTAATATCGATCCCTGTAACGGCTTTACACGTTTCAATTACTTGTTTTACGGAAAAACCATTGCCATTTCCTAAATTGTAAATGCCGCTTTTTTCTTCCTTTTCTAAACGTTGCAACGCAAGATAATGGGCTTGTGCGAGATCTAGAACATGAATATAGTCACGGACACACGTCCCATCCTCAGTAGGATAGTCATCCCCAAACATGCTCACATGTGCTCTTTGTCCTAATGCAGCTTGGAGAACAATCGGAATGAGATGAGACTCTGGTTGATGATCTTCGCCAATTTTCCCTTCTGGATCAGCGCCAGCTGCATTAAAATAGCGCAGACAAATGGATTTTACTCCATATGCTTCGTCCGCCCATTTCAGCATTTTTTCGATTGCGAGCTTTGTTTCACCATATGGATTTGTTGGGATCGTAGGCGAGTCTTCCGTAATCGGAACCGATACCGGTTCCCCGTACGTAGCAGCTGTTGACGAAAAGACAAATTTCTTCACCCCATGTTCAACCATCTTCTTAATTAAATGATAACTCCCGATCACATTATTCTCATAATACTTTAATGGGTCCTTCATACTTTCACCAACGAGCGAATCCGCCGCAAAATGAATCACAGCCGAAATATCATTCTCAGAAAAAATCTTATCTAAAAGATCGGCATCAGCCAACTCACCTTGATAAAAGGTTGCACCTTGTACCGCTTCACGATGCCCTGTTTGTAAGCTGTCTAATACAACAAATTCCTCATTTTTTTCTTTTATATACAATAACGTATGGCTACCAATATAGCCTGCACCACCAGTAACGAGGGTTGTCATCATTTCACTCCTATTCTTTTCATGTCAATATGTAATGTTATAAACTAATAGTACTTAGCATTGCCAATTATTTCAATAGAGAAATCGGGAAGCGTACAGGATTAATGGAGTGCAACTAACGACGTAAATAAAACGGAAGCCGCGCTATCCATTGCTCGGCTTCCGTTTTTAATCGACAAATTTCGGGCGCTGCCAGGCACCACTTAAGCCGTCTCTCTCACTTTTTCCTCAGTTGGTTTTTCCTTCGATAAGAACCAACCTCCTAAAGCAATTAAGATCAGCACCACGTAGAAAGTGATTTTCCATGCTGATGAATGAGCAAATTCGTGAGGCAACACGTCTAAAGCAGGGTGTGACAACGTGTAAACAGCTAGCTTTACCCCAACCCACCCAACTATAAAAAATGCAGCAATTTCTAACCCAGGTCTTGCATGCAATAATCGAACAAATAAATTAGCGGCGAAACGCATTATCACGAGACCGATAAATCCACCAGCAAAGATCACAAGAAACTTCCCGCCATCTAACCCACCAATTGCCGGCAAGCCGGAATCTGGTAGAACAACAGCTAATGCGACTGCTGCTAAAATCGAGTCAACCGCAAACGCAATATCTGCTAATTCCACTTTAAAAACGGTTCCCCAAAATCCAGATTTCTTTTTCTTTCCACTCTCTTGCGCGTCTCCACTGTTTTCTTCGACATTTTTAATAAGTAATTTTCTAAAAATATGATTACATGCAATAAATAATAAATAAAGTGCACCAATTGCTTGTACTTGCCATACATCTATTAAGAATGAAATAGCAAATAGTGAGCCAAATCGGAAAACAAATGCTCCTGCAAGTCCGTAAAACAAGGCTTTCTTTCTTTGTTCATCCGGAAGATGTTTCACCATAATGGCTAAAACGAGTGCATTATCTGCGGCCAACAGCCCTTCAAGTACGATTAACATCAAAAGTACCCAGCTGTATTCTAATATGATTGATAGTTCCATCTAATGAAAAACCTCCTATAAATATAGTATGTAACAGGCTTATTTCTCCTCATTGCACGTACCTTCCAACCCTCCTTCGTAGCCTGGCAATTTAGTAATCTCGAAAATAAAAACGATCATTGTAGAATCTGCTTATAAAATCAAAAAAACCTTTACCGAATACGGCAAAGGTTTTTTTGAACAGAAAAAGGCCTTTACCATAAACAAGTAAAGGTCTTGCTAACAACGTAATGTCGCCAACAAAGCCGGGAGTGTGTACTCCGTAATGACGACTTTATTGTAAAAGCTACTCCCCTTTAGGAGAACTATTTAATTTTAATAATGTTATCATAAGTCGACCTGACAGATTTGTCAATAAGATGAACGAATGAAATAATGGACACATATGCTGTAATTGATTATTTTCATGAATTTGCACATAGATATCCTCAATTGGATTATACTGAATAGAATACAATAGCAATTGCTAGAGAAAGGAACATAAACATGTCAAACGAAACACCAAAAAAGAAAATTAACCTACAAGAAGCAATCAAACAACAACTTGAAAAGAAAAAGAACCAAGCTTCAGCAGGTAAACCAAATAATCACCTGAACCAATCAACAAAAAAAATGAAAAGTCAGCAAACCAAAAAGCTAAATAACCAACGAAAAAGAACTGGTGTGTAATTTTACTGAATCGGGAGGTGCCTGGCACCCCCGACTTTTCTATTTTAAATAGCAACTCGCTATTTTTTAGCATTTCCCCTGTCATTCCCTTAACTTCCAACACGATAATCGCAACTTTCAACCGCTTATTAGCAAATTCCGGATCTAAGGCATGATACGAAAGACAAAAAGAGCGCATGATCCACTCAAATGATTCCTTCTTTTTCTTGTTATTTCCGACAAAATCCGGGAGGTGCCAGGCACCCCTTAAAGCGGCAGCCTAACTTCCACAGTAGTGCCTTGATGTTCCTTACTCTTAATTGTAATTGATCCATTGTGCTCATTGATAATCCGATAACACAACATTAACCCGAGTCCTGTCCCTTTTTCTTTAGTACTAAAGAATGGTTCTCCTAATTTTTCAAGACGTTCTTCACTTATCCCCATACCAGTATCTGATACTTGAATAAGGAGGTTCCTTCCTTCAATAGAGGGTTTAATTATAATCGTTCCCCCATTTGGCATGGCATCAATACTATTTTTCAGGAAGTTAATGAATACTTGCTTCAATTGGTTTGGGTCACATACGATGTGCGGGATCGTTTGTTCGAATTCCTTGAAAATTTCCACATTTTTCAAATGAGCCTCAGGTGCTAATAACGTTTCGATTCCGTTAAGTAAGTCTAACAGATTGGTTGATTGCAACTTGATTTTTTGTGGTTTAGCTAAATTAAGAAACTCTTTAATGATTTCCTCAATCCGATTAAATTCATCAAAGATGATCGGAAAGTATTTTTCTTCGATGACTCCTTGTTTAAAAAGTTGAACAAATCCTTTAATCGATGTTAATGGATTTCTAATTTCATGGGCAATGCCCGCAGCTAATTCTCCAACGACAGATAACTTTTCAGACTTTGCAAGAAGTTCTTCTGCTTCTCTCTTTTCCGTTATGTCTCTGGCAACTCCTACAACTTGCCCGACATTATTATCATCACCTATGATCGGGGTAAATAGCACTTCAAGCAATACCCAATTACCATCACTTTTCGCCCACCTGTACTCAGCTTGAGTTATATCTTTGGTTTTAATGGTTGAATCAAACATCTCCCTAAATATTGGTTGATCTTCTGGATGAATATTCTTAATCGGACTTCTACCTTCAAAATAACTAGATGGGTAAGCTAGCAGTGTTTCATGGGAAGGAGAAACATAGGACATCTTTCCATCCAAATCAAAAATAGCAATGAGGTCTGTCATATTGTCTGCAATTAATTTGAACTTTTTCTGACTCTCCCGTAACGCTTTTTCCGCTTCTTTTAATCTCGTAATATCTATAGTTGAACCAACGATCTCAATGACTTCTCCTCCCCTTCTTACAGGGTTTAACGCGACAAAATAATAAATGCCATTTAGTTCGCCTTCGAATGTTACATTTTCTTTCCCTTCCCATGCATTTTGAAAGGCAGCGGCCATTTTTTCGGCCTCATCCTCTGGGAGAAGCTCGAATACGGTTTTCCCTACAACTTGTTCAGGAATCAGACCATAATTATACAATAACTCACCATCGCACAACGTATAGATAAAGTCATAGTTGACCTTTTTGACCTTAAAGATCACTCCTTGTTGCCTTCTAACAGTATCTTGTAATTCTTTTCTGGCCATTCGCAATGTTTCCTCGATCCACATTCGTTCGTTTACCATATCTGAGATTCCAAATTCTTTTACAATCGATTCGATATCACCATAGTTCTTTTCAAATTCGAAGGAAGGTAGAGGTTTAGTAAAGAAAAAACCTTGTCCTTCATCACATAAATGCTGTTGTAAAAAGACAAGTTGCTCCCTTGTTTCAATCCCCTCCGCTACAACGTTTAACTGCAAACTATGAGCCATTGAGATAATTGTTTTTACAATCGTTTCATTATTCGGGTTACGATTTAATTCCCGCACAAATGATTCGTCAATTTTCAACGTATCAACTGGAAATTGGTTTAAGTAGTTTAACGAACTAAATCCAGTTCCAAAATCATCAATACTAAGCCTGACTCCGAGACGCTTCAATTCTAATAAAATGGAGATCGTTTGATCAATATCAGCTGTCATACTTTCTGTAATTTCAAGTTCCAGACACTTTGGGTCTAATTCACTTTCTTTTAAAATGCGTGCAACAGTCGCAACCAAATTGGTTTGAGAGAATTGTTTAGGCGACAAATTAACAGAGATTGTTTGCGCTATTGAACGATTTTCATTCCATTTTTTCATTTGAGTACATGCAGTGTGTAATACCCATTCTCCTATTGGGATAATGAGTCCGCTATCCTCTGCTATCGGTATAAAATCTGCCGGGTACACCATTCCCCATTTTGGATGATTCCAACGAACCAATGCTTCTGTTCCAATAATTCGACCTGTTTTTAAATTTACTTTAGGTTGGTAAAGAAGCACAAGTTCATTCCGTTCGATTGCTCTATGCAGCTCCATTTCCAAAGCTAATCGATTAAAATGCCCATCACTTTTATCGGAGTAAAACTTATATGTGTTTTTCCCTGCATGTTTCGCTTGATACATAGCAAAATTAGCGTGTTTTATGAGTATTTCTACGTTCTTACCGTCATCTGGGAATAAACTGATTCCAATACTAGGCGATGTGAAGATCTCATAATTATTTATATGAATAGGTGTTGCGATCACATCAAGAATCCGTCTTGTCACCTTGGCAGCTACGTCTCGATCTGCATCATGTAATACAACGATAAACTCATCTCCGCCATGTCTGAAAACAAGGTCTGAATCCACTACCGTTTCCTTAAGACGCTTACTTACTTCTTTTAATAAGAGATCCCCCATTGAATGTCCCAATGTATCGTTAATGTTTTTAAATCGGTCAAGGTCTATGAATAAGATAGCGGCATTTTGTTTTTTTTCTTCAGCTATACGTAACTCTTTTGAAAGACGTTGTTCCAACATATTTCGGTTTGGCAGCCCTGTTAAGTAATCATGATAGGCCATGTGTTCAATCATGTCTTCTGTCTTCTTTTGTTCGGTAATATCCTTTGCGATTCCATAAATTCCAACAATTTCTTTGTTTACGATGATCGGAGCACTTGTCACGTTTAAAAATATGGCGTTCCCATCTTTGTGCATAACTCTAGTGTTTAACGATTGCGGTTTGCCTTTTATGGAGACTCCAAATGATTCTATTGCCTCGTTTATGTCATCTGGGTGAATAAGGTTTAAAAACGGCGTGTTTAGTAATTCAGAAGAGTGATATCCTGATATATTTTCAACTGCCTTATTTACGCTTGTAAAATTACCGATTAGATCAAAGGAAAAAACGGCATCGTTATTATAGTCAAACAGCGACTTATACCGCTGTTCCTTTATTTCAATTTGTTCTAGAAGTTTCTTGTTCTCTGTTATATCTTTAATCATTACATAAACTCCGACAATTTCACCATTATTGATAATAGGAAGATTTGTTACATGAACATCTGCTACATTACCGTTTTTAAGAATCAGTCGACTTTCATAGTGAGTTGCTTTTCCCTTTGTCGCTTCCGTGAAATTTTTACTTGTTATTTCAAAGTAATTAGAATCTATAAACTTTTTAGCATGTTGATTTTCCCATTCATCTTTTTGAAAACCTGTTATTTTTTCCATAGCTTTATTAGCTGAAAGAATCATCCCATCTAGACTTAGTTTTACAACGACATCTGGATTTTGCTCAAATAATGAATAATAGTCTTGTTCGGATTGTGAGAGCTTTTGTGATTGAATCAAGATCTTCCGGTCAATCCGGGAACTTAAAATGAACATAAAAAGAGTTAAAATAATTCCAATTCCTAAAAATATCGATAATAAATAATTGTTCTGTATGACTTCTTCATGACCTATATGTTCGTGAACAATAATTGTCGTACCTATTAAAGAGATATAATGCATACCCATAATACTGATTCCCATTAAAGCACCAAGAATCATTTGCGTATGCAACGATGCCTTCCCCTTATTATTAGATATTTGTACAACCTTTTTAAATATGAAATAGGTCGGAATCATGGCTGCGAATATTGAGAGTACTATATACAATGGTTTATAACCTAAGCTCTCGTGACTGACATTCATCGCAACAAAATGAATCACAACAAAGCTCAACCCAAGTGCTAACCCTCCAATCATGATGTCAAGATGGCTCTGACTTTTGATTGCCTTCACACATAAAATCATAGGGATCGCCATTACCCCTACAGCTATGAGTAAAATTAGCAGTAAATCTGATAAATGATAGAAATGAGCCATTTCAAAAATCATCATACTTAAAAAGTGAGCAGTACATACACCTACCCCAACTACAATGGTTCCACTACATAACCAGAAAGCACGTCTTTTCCCTTTTTCGATAGGGATTCGGCTCAGAATATCAATCCCAGTATACGAAGCTAAAATAGCAATACTAATTGAAGCAGCAAATAAAATAGGATTGTAGTTATATAAAATACTAGTTATCATCTAAATTCCACCTTACCTTTTCAGTAACCCAGCGATCATAATCAAAGCTTCTATGCATTAGACCCGTGGCTTTGCGTCCCTATCTTTTAATAGGTTTGCCATCTCGTAGATTTCTTATACAAGGTTCTACTAGTAGTATAAAGTCTATTAGCAATAGATAATAGAAAGAATCAATTAGAATTATCGACAAAAACTGCGGATGCCTGCCACTGTATATTAACGCATCACGGTATAAAGCAGCAGGCGCCTAAAAAACCATTTAGTTCATTCTCTTTGGAGAGATGAATATAGTAAAATCGTACTACGATAAGGATAAAGTAAATTTAATCTACGTTTGATCGTATAAACTACGGAAAATAAGAGACAATGAAAGGTCGGGGCATTAAACGTGGCCTGGAAAAGTATATATTAATTTACTGACAGAAAAAGTTAGGAGTAAAAACAAGACATAAGGGAAAGCTTTAGCGTTCTCAAATAAAAAGAACGATTGACCTTATTGAGCGTGTTCTGTTCGTTTCATTAGTAGCTTACAGCACAAGAAAAGAGTCACTAGATACCTAGCGACTCTAAAAACGATCGACAAAAACCGGGTGGTGCCAGGCACGCTACGTTAGTTTATAAACGATCCCTTGGTAAGGTTTTAGTTCAAAGAAATCAATTTCTTCTGATGTGTCCTCATAGTTGTTAATCACAAGTTCTTTTGATGTATATTTAATCAGTTCAGGCAGTTCAAACTTCACCACTTCACTTGAGAAACTACAAATAACTAACCACTTTTCGTCTCCTAACGTTCTTGTATAGGCAAAAATGTCTTCAGAATCTTCATGAATTAAATCAAATGTTCCGTAGACAACAATTTCGTTCTCTTTTCGTATCTGGATAAGTTTTTTATAATAATGAAAAATGGAATTTGGATCTTGTAGCACTTTTTCTGCATTGATCTCTTTATAATTTGGGTTCACATTAATCCACGGTGTTCCTCTAGTAAATCCTGCATTTTCTGTGTCATCCCACTGCACTGGTGTTCTGGCATTATCACGACCACGCTCATAAATCGCCTGCATGACTTGATTTGGATCTTTTCCTTGCTCATTCACTGCTTCATTGTACATATTTAAAATTTCTAGATCGCGATAATCGTCAATTGATTCAAAGGCAACATTGGTCATCCCAATCTCTTCGCCTTGATAAATATACGGTGTTCCCCTCATCATATGAAGGCATGTCGCAAGCATTTTTGCTGACTTCTCATAGTACTCTTTATCATTCCCAAAGCGCGATACCGCACGCGGCTGGTCGTGATTGTTCCAGTACAAGCTATTCCAGCCATTATCCGCTAAGCCGTACTGCCATTTTGACAATATCCCTTTCAGCTCTGTTAGTTTCCAAGGCTGTGGTGTCCACTTTCCTCCAGGACCATTTCCGACATCAACATGTTCAAATTGAAAGACCATGTTTAACTCGTTACGTTCTGTTCCCGTATAAAGTTTTCCTTGTTCTGCATTCACACCTGGCATCTCACCAACAGTGAGCACATCATAGTTTGACAGCACTTCTTTGTTCATTTCTTGTAAAAATTCATGAATGCGAGGTCCGTTCATAAAGTACTGAGATCCGTCACCATATTTGTTAGCGCCATGAATCTCACCATCAGGATAGCTGTTATCTTTTGAAATAAAGTTAATGACGTCCATGCGGAAACCGTCAATTCCTTTTTCGAGCCACCACGTCATCATCTTGTATACTTCTTGACGTAATTTTTCATTTTCCCAGTTTAAATCTGGCTGCTTTTTACTAAAAATGTGTAAGTAATACTCACCAGTCGCCTCATCGTATTGCCACGCTGAACCTCCAAATACTGAGCCCCAATTAGTTGGTGGTTTCCCGTCTGTTCCAGGCTTCCAAATATAATAGTCACGATACGGATTATCCTTTGATTTCCGCGACTCGGCAAACCAAGCATGTTCATCAGACGAATGATTAACAACAAGGTCCATTACAATTTTCAAGCCACGATCATGTGCGCCCTGAAGGAGCTCATCAAAATCACCCATTGTACCAAACTCGTCCATAATGTTTTGGTAATCACTAATATCGTAACCATTATCATCGTTTGGTGATTTGTATACGGGCGACAGCCAAATGACATCAATGCCAAGCTCTTTTAAATAATCGAGCTTTGAAATAACTCCTTGTAAGTCACCGATCCCGTCTCCATTTGAATCCATAAAACTCCTCGGATAAATTTGATAAACAACACTCTCTTTCCACCATGCCTTTTCCATTCTTTCCACACCTTCCTTTATCTAATTAGTTTATACGTTACTAAGGTTGTTCAAAAAGGATGGCTTCCCCTTTTTGAACAATTTCGAAGCAAACTTATATCATAAAATGCTTTTATTTAATCGCTCCTTTTGTCACTCCACTAATAATCCATTTCTGTGCAAATAAATACACAATTAACATTGGCAATAATGCGAGTAAATAAGACGCAAAGGCTAAGTTATAGTTCACGCTAAATTGCGATTGGAA
>NZ_JAWRVL010000042.1:0-25616 GCF_036663595.1 Halalkalibacter lacteus | reverse complement strand
ACGAATGGAGTATCTTCGATACACCACCGTCTCTATCAGAACAAACCGTAATGCCCTTAAGTACATACTCAAAAGCTGAAAGTTATACAGTGGTAATGTTTGATGGGTCGATGTGAAAGACTTCCACTAGGCGTTTAGCTATTTAAGGTTTTGATGTAAACTCCGAATTTAATAAGAAAAGGTGATTTGTTCAACAATCTGGCGCAATACATGAAAAAGACGCGTCCCTAAATTTAGAAACGCGCCCTTTTGGAATAACCTTAACCATTTTCATAAAACATCTACTTTATCTTTGTCATTTCTTCTTCTAACATATCACACAGGTTGGACAAAAGATGGCTATAGTTACTTTTAATTTTTTCATAAATTAGTTTAGCTTCTTCTTCATCATAAAATTTATAATTTAAGTAAAGAAAACTTTCACATGATTGTTTAACATATACTATGACATATACCACAATATATATATCATTTTTAAAAATAATGTTAGACTTGAAATTATTGATAGTGTTAAAATTATATATAACACAATGATAAAATTATTGTTGAAGTATTTGAATATATTATTATTGAAATAGATGTTAATGTTGACTACAAAAATAATAACATTTGGAATCAGCAAGGGCATTACTTCTTATCTATTAAGCAATAAGAAAAAGGTTTTAGCCTTTGATAGGGACAATAGAATGAAACTAACTTTTTAACCGGTGAGTATGATGTATGTAACGCCTTCGAGAAAAAATATTTTAGAGACCGTCCTGAATGAAGATTATCAAAAGTTTATTAAATAACCATTTTCATCCTTTTACATAAAATAATGTTTGCATATAATTTTAAATTAAATATATAAACAACATATACAATAACATATATCTTATAATTATTGTTGTATTTGTTTTTGCTATAACTCAAAGAAAAGAAAATAATATTTCATTACATTTTTACATTGTTATTTTATTTAATTAATAGACTTCCAAACAACGTCTATAGAAAATCAATTACTCATAGCAGGATTTCTTGTTTGCTCCTAGAAATCTATTAATATATATATTTTAAAAATAATGTCCACAGTAAATTAATAGTGATGTCATCACATGCATTAACATATATGTCATCATATATGTTAATGTTAATCATTAAATTGTCATTAGTGTTTATTTATGTGTATAACACAATAATAAATTTATAGGTAACGTATTTGTATATATTATTATTGAAAGAGGTGTTAATGTTGACTGCAAAAATAATTACATTTGGGATTAGTAAGGGCGGCTGTTCTAAGTCTACCAGTAGTGGGATCACTTCTTATCTATTAAGCAAAGAGGAGAAAGTTTTAGCCATTGATATGGATGGACAAGGGAATTTAACCAACTTCCTAACCGGTGAGTATGACATATGTAACGTCTTTGAGGAAAAAACCATTTTAGAGGCCATCCTGAATGAAGATGCTCGTTCTTGTATCATCAAAATCAAAGAGAACCTGGACATGATCCCTTCCAATGATTTCCTGGCCACTTTACCAAGAAGAATGTTTGAACAGGGCCTAAAACTAGATGCGCTACAGAAAACACTCGAACCCGTTATGGAAGATTATGATTGGATTATTATCGATACACCACCGTCTCTATCAGAACAAACCGTAATGCCCTTAAGTACATACTCAGAAGCTGGCAGTTATGCCGTGATTATGTTTGATGGGTCGATGTTTGCTTATTATGCTATTCCGAAGTTCTTAGAAATCATTGAAGGGGCTAAAGAGCGGTATAACCCGACATTACAAACAGCTGGTATTTTGTTTTCCCTAATTGATGCTAGAGCTAAAGAAAACGATGTAATGCAAGAGGCCGTCGATGAAGATTATCCTAACCTGAAGTTCAATTCGATAATCAGAAGAAAGGCTGCCACCAGACGTTTAGCTATTTCGGGTTTTGATGGAAACTCTGAATTAAAAAATGCATTAGAATATTACATTCCATTTGTAAAGGAGCTGAAAGAACGTGTCCGATAAAAACAACCTTAAAGATAAGATCAAAAAACCGAATGCTACTCAGGCATTTTTTAATGCATATGACACAGATGATAATGAAGGTAACACTAATAACAAAGATGATAATAAAAAAGTAATTGAAAACAATAATAAAATAAATGATAACACTGATAACATAACTAAAAATAACAAAGATGGCATCAATGACATAGAAGATAAAACATATGTCAATAATGATAATGTTGATGTTGATGTTGATGTTGATGATGAAGATGATAGTTACCTTCGGAATCTTGCTTCAGGGAAAAAAGCTTCGAAGAAAAAACTGAAGAAAGTTTTTACCTCTTTCTATATGGATCCTGACTTGGCTTCTGAAGTCGACAAAATCGCTGCAAGAGGAGAAAAAGGGGATAAGTCTAAACTAATTAATATGGCAATTAGAAAGCTACTAGAAGGTTATGGAGTAATCGAGAAAAAATAAAGTCTAAAAAGAATTAGGTGGAAGATTCTAATTTAGAAAAATGACTTTTTTGTCCTCTTTTTTTCTTGAGAACGAGTCAACTTTGATTCCTTCTTAAAAGAGCTCCAAAACAATCTAAATAACGGGATTTCAGAACTTGTTACAACTGTTCCTGTAATGTTTCTTCAGCATGTTTGCTCCACTGATCAGTTGTAGAAATCATCATCCCACTTGAATACATGGATTTCCCGAGTTCACTAAAAAACGAGTCAATATCACGCTTTTGAAGGGTATGATCCTCTGAATAGAATTTACATTGGATAGCACAATAATAACCAAATCCAAAGGGATAAAATGGTGCAACTGTTTTGCAGATGAGCAGAAGAACGAGTCCAGGAGTAAGGTCGTCACACAAACATAAAGCCTCATTTATCGACATTCGTCAATAAATGAGGCTTACGTAGTTTCCACTATATCCATTCTTCCCAGACTCCTTTCCATTAACTCATCCAATAACCGTGTTGCCACGATTATTCTCATCCGATAGAAATCGTCTGAGACTGGCATTGAGCAGGTAATACTGATTATTCATCAGCTACCTTATCCCTTCTGCCTAACCTGTCCGGTAATTCCTTCCATCTTTCATCTTAAACCCTTTGGGTTTGACGTTGGTTAAATAGCCTTCTTATATAGAAGTTATTTAATCCAGATCGTCCTGACGATGATTTGAAATCATTACCATAAAGATCTTGGATATAGTATCAATCTCCAAGATACTGTAGTTCCTGAATGCACTCTCACTACTAATGGATCCTTGTGAGAGTTAACCTTTTCAAGAACTTTTATCTTGAGTTGATACTTGTACTATACACCATAATCTCATTATTAAAAATATTCAAATAATTCATTTTAGATTGAAATATCCTTGTTTTCCTCCTGAAATCGACCAATTTCTCTCTTTCTCTTAGTTTTTTACTTTTTCAATCAAGTGAGAAACTTCAAGTGAAAATTATCCCAATTGTGCTTTGCTATATTTAGCATGTTTATCAAGATCCATCCCTTAACGTCATTTGATTGGCAGTACCCCATTCAGTAACCCAAGAATATATAAACAAAACAATAATTTAGTTTACATATCCCAGAAATCGCTCATCTTTGCATTAGGGTCGTGCTTACGAACCGCATTTAATATCTTCTTCATTACACTTTGACTAGGAACGTATTCAGTGTCATTACACGCCTTAGAAATAGTTTTATGACTTACTTTGGAAACCTTCTCTAAATCTTTTTGTTCTAAAGATCGTTTATCTAACCACTTTCCCAATTTCGATCTTTTCTTATTTAATCCCCACATAAAGCTATTCCCTCCTGTTTTTTTAACCAGTAATGTCCAATAACGAAAAAAATATACACCTAATCTAAAAAAAGTTACACATATGGGACAAGCGGTATCTAATACCATTTATCAAAGACGTGAGAAAGCGTCTCGCTATTAGAATAGGAAGGGGGAAACCTGTTCTATTAACGTGAGTCAAGACACGTCAAAAAGACGTCAGGAGGGGTTTATATGTATAGACCTACGGTGAGATATGAGGATGTGTACAAAGAGTATGTGGAGAATGTTTTTCATGCTACCCATCTAGATCGTAGTCAAATTATAAGAGCAGCGTTATTTATTGCTGGGCACACAAAACAGTTTTCTAGAATAGTAGATCCTTATTTAAAAAGAGGCATGTCTTTACCATCTCCGTTGTGGAAAGAAGAGGATGAAGAGTTGTGGCTTAACCAAAAGACTATTGAACCAGTGGAAGTTCGGCAAGTAGTTAAAAGTAGTCGTAATGAATCTACCAGACATGTACAAAGAAGAGCGCAAGAGCAATCTACTGCTAGTCCAAAAGTGTTTAGTCCTGGTATGGGCGATGTGTCGATCCAAGTTGGGAGACGTCAGTATCCCCCACGTACTTGAAATCATACCAAGCGGACTAACAGACGGGGGGACCAGGGCTATTTGAACAAAATAGAAAAAATGAAGTGAAGGAGAGAAGGGGATGGCGTACCTAAATCCGATGCTTAATGAACAAAGACGTCCACGGAAAACTAAAATTGATCGTAAACAACGCTCTGATAAAAAGGTTGATATTCGTGTTCCCATTTCTGATGATGATCGTGAGTTTGTTTTGTGGAGTGCTAGGACTAAACGACAATCGATGACTCAATTTTGTACCGAAATTCTTCGAACACAAATTAAAAATAACAAAGAATTTCATGAGCATCCTTACATTAAATCTGAATTCATTGTTCATGTGAAAGCCGACGAGGAATTATATAGACATATCGTTAGCTTCTCAATCGAGTGGAGCTGCAGTATTAGAGAGGCAACTCATCGACTTTTAACCGATTCTATATTTTTCATTAGGGGAGGCATTCACTTTGAAGGCATTTAGTGAACGTAATCTAATCGGTCAAGAGTTAAAGTCGTCTCGTTTTATGGCGAGGATCTTCATTTCTATGAACACTGAATTAAGATTAATGCTGCCACGTGATATATATTTTAGAGCCCAGGTGTTATGTGATGATGTGTATGAGTTAACAGAGGAACGATTTAAATTAGGGCACCTTGTGGAGATGCTATGGAGTGACTTTATTGATTATGTAAGGCGAAAACAAGATATAAAAGCAACTTACAAGCTTCTTCTTGAGTATGACCAAGGAACACCTAACGTTCGATTAAACAAATATGATGAAAAAAATATAGAGGAAGTGCCTCTTTATCCAGTAAGGAAAAAACCTGTTGATGATGAGATAGAAACGTTCTTTTGTCGGATGAAAAGAAAGGAAGCGTTACGAGGAGAGGTTATGCTTTCAGATATAGCGCAGGTATTCCCTAATCACCCTTTTACACTTGAACGAGTACTGGAGATACTATTGATTGATTTTATTGTTAAGTACAGCAAGGGCGAATCTCAAGAAATAGTATATAAATTGTTACGTGATCGGGAGTGAAAATATTTCGTATAATTTCTTAACAGCAAGGGGGGCGGTGGGCTAGCATTCACCTTCCCTATTAATTTCACTCGGTACTATTTCCTCATTCATTTACCCTTTCAATTTACTTTATTCTTTAATCTATTGTTTTACCATTCTATCTTCCGACTGATCCGGAAAATTATC
Organism: Halalkalibacter lacteus; assembly: GCF_036663595.1. NCBI lineage: Bacteria > Bacillati > Bacillota > Bacilli > Caryophanales > Bacillaceae > Halalkalibacter > Halalkalibacter lacteus. Next base: position 19,998 of record NZ_JAWRVL010000042.1, on the reverse strand, counting down.
ATAAAATTGATTCAATAAATAAGTCAGGTATGAATTCAGTTCAAATCGATCACCATTAACAAAATCAGACAAGTTTAATTTACTTTCTCTAGACATAATTTTACCCCCTTTATTTAAATTCTTTATTTTCATGATTACCAAACTATTACTCTATCCCCTTACAAGTAAGGTTTTGGTTGCCTTGATAGCAACCTTTTAGCCTTTAAGGCTAGTATTTTATCTTTTGGTCTTTTCCCCTTATTTTTGGGTTTGATTTCCCCCAAAAAAATCATGATATTTATTATCCGCTTAGCCGTTTTTTTTAAAGAATATTCGTTAGCCCCCACATGATAATTGCCGCAATCGGAATTAGAACCCATACGTTTTGCCCGAAAGTACTTGGCCTGTTAACTTTTGATTCCAAGTTATCAAGCTTTTTACTCAGTTCATCCAGCTTTTTTTCAAGCTCATATTGCTCTGTTTTTTCTTCAGTCATGGTCATCAGCCTTTCATTAGTTCTTTATCTTATCTGTATTGTCTGGTGAGGAAAAATAGACTTAGGATTAGATATTTTACTTGCAGGTAAGAAAACACGCTCTAAAAAAGTATACAGAGGGTTTTACTTTGATGATGATATATTAACCATCATTGATCGTGTTCCTAAAAACTATAAATCTGAATTAGTCAATGAATAATTAAGAAAAATATTCAAACAAGCATACCGAGAAGGTCAAGAAGATCAACTGGGTGGATTGGGGTTAGTCGTAAATGCAATTGTGGTCTGGAATACTCGTTATACGGAATCCGCACTTCAAGTTCTTCGCAATCGTGGTCACGTACTGGATGATGATGATATTGCCAGGCTTTCTCCACTTGGACATGAACATATTAACATAGTGGGGCGTTATTCATTTATACTTCCTGAAGAAATCAGAGATGGTCGATTACGCACCTTAACATACGAAGAAGATAACATAACGGAATAAAACTGAAAAGGAATCCTATCTCTTTTTACATGATAGGATTCCTAATGTCCGCTAGCATTTTATCAAGACCTAAATCGTAAAAAGTCTTAAAAAATAGAGGGTGATACATATTAGTCATGTATAATATGTATCACCCTTTTAATTCTTGTTCAACAAACGCGCCCGATTGCTGAAGATCACTAAGCTCCTATTAGCTGGTTTAGTGAAAAATCATTTATAAGAATTAGAATTAGAGCTTCGATTTCTATTTCTGTTGGCTCTAAATTCTATTGAATAATAGAACACCGCAATCACAAACAAGGTAGTTGAAAGAAACAGAACAATTCCGTTCCATTCACCACTAAAAATAGTGATATTCACAAGAGTAATCGTGTGCATTAAAGCTACAACAATGAACAAAATAGAATAAGTTTTCAAGGGAAATACACCTCCAATTACTATGCTAGTAATCATATAAACGTTATTCCACTCTTCTGCCACGTTAATTAAAATAGGAGCTGCTGTTGGACAACTCCCCTTATTTTATTCCAGGCCTATATCCAGTTCTATATTTTATTAATGACAAAAAGAGTTACATTTTATCTGGTGTTTTTATTCCCAGTAATCTCAGTCCTTCTTTTAAAACAATCGTAACTGCCTTTACTAATGCAAGTCTACTCTCTAAAAGGTTATCATCAGCTAGAACTTTGACATGGGCATAATATTTGTTGAACTCCTGAGATACATCTATAAGATATTTTGCAATTTGTGAAGGTTCATGCTGAGAAAAGCTCTTTTCAATGACAACAGGAAACTCCATGAGTCGTTTTAGAACAGACCAGCTATGACTATCTGTTAGTCCATCAACATTCAAACTTTTTTCGTTATACTTTGCTTTTTCTAAAATCGAACAAGCTCTTGCATGAGTGTATTGTACATAAGGTCCTGTCGTTCCCTCGAATCTCAACATGTCATTGAGTGAAAACTCGACATTATTTTGTCGTTCATTTTTTAAGTCATGAAAGATAATTGCGCCCACACCAACCATTTTAGCTACTTCCTCTTTGTTTTCTAGATCAGGATTTTTAGTCTCAATGCTTTGTTTTGCTAAAGCGATCGCTTCTGTAATTACCTCTTCTAAAAGCACCACTTTTCCCTTTCGAGTAGACATCTTTTTGCCATCTTTCAAAATGAAGCCAAATGGAATATGCTTCAACCCTTTAGCCCATAAATAACCCATCTTTTCTAAGACAAGAAAGACTTGTTTAAAATGTAAGCTTTGCTCGTGTCCGACTACATAAATTGCTTGCTCGAAGTTGTAATTCTCATATCTGTAAACAGCAGCAGTCAAATCTCGAGTGGCATACAACGTCGCTCCGTCCGATTTCTTGATCAAACATGGTGGTAGGTTTTCCTCCGTTAAATCAACGACTTCTGCCCCTTCGGATTCAGTAAGGAGTTGTAAAATTGTTAGCTTCTCAATTGTACGGTCCATCTTGTCATTATAAAAAGCCTCCCCTTGGTAAGAATCAAAGGTAACATCCAGTAATTCATATATTTTAAAGAACTCTTTAAGTGATTCATCTCTAAACCATTTCCAAAGAGCTTGAGCCTCTTCATTACCTTCTTCTAATTTTAAAAACCATGATCTAGCTTCGTCTTCTAGAGAAGGATTTGACTCAGCTTCAGTATGAAATTTTACATAAAGTGACAATAATTCTTCAATTGGATTTTCTTTTACATTACTCTCATTGCCCCACTTTTTATACGCGACGATTAGTTTTCCGAATTGAGTTCCCCAATCTCCTAGATGATTAATTTTTTTAACAGTGTAACCACACTTCTCTGCAATGGTTGAAATAGCATTGCCGATTACTGTTGAACGTAAATGTCCCATTGAGAAAGGTTTAGCAATGTTGGGAGAGGAAAAATCAATCACAATGTTTTTACCTTCCCCCATCTGAACAAAACCATAATTTTTGCCTTCCTTTAAAATTGTTTCTAGAATTTCTTTACTAACAGTTTGCTTATTTAGAAAACTGTTTACGTAAGGCCCATTTGCCACAACTGTTTCGAAAAGGGGATGTTGGATTTTATTCGCTAATTCCAATGCGATCGCCTGTGGAGACTTCTTTAAGATTTTAGCAAGAGAGAAACAAGGAAAAGCCAAGTCACCTTGCTCTTCAAACTTAGGCTTCTCAATTAACTGTTCAACTTCACTTTGAGAGAATGAAGGTAAATGCAATGCAATTTCTTCGGCATAAATCCTTTTTAATTTCAACTAAAACACCTTCCTTTGCTTTATAAAAATAAAAAAATCCCGCCTCCTATTAGAGACGAGATTACCCGCGGTACCACTCTTTTTGTTCATCATGAACCTTCTTACTATACTTGTAACGGTTTTAACCGGCTAAACCCTACTGTTTTCAGGCTGCTTCTCAGAAGTGCGCTTCATTATGATATGACTATTAGGCTTCCACCACCCCTAACTCGCTTTAGACATTGTCATAACTACTCTCTTCATCACAGAATTTTTTATATTTTTCATATCATAAACAATTCTTCTTGAAAAATCAACTTCTTTTACAATCCCAAATTACTCCTTCTTCTTCTTGAAGTAATCTGCCAAATAATTGAAGAAGCTTGTTCAACAATCTGGCCCTTTTCATGAAGAAAGACGCTTTCCTTATTTCAGAAAAGCGCCCGATTGTTGAAGATCATTGTAAAGTCTTATTGAAGAAAAGCACCCGTTAATTGAATAGCGGAAATAACGGATAAAACAACCAAGCATCCTCTACATAAAAAACCATTAGGAATCCAATTAAAATACCTAAACAAAGAAAAATAATGCTGTGTGTTTTGTTTTTTATCCAACCAAAAGAATATCCAATAGCCAAAGTTAATGGTATAAAGGTTAAACCAACTGTCATTTGTCCTATCGAAAACCCTGCTATAAAGCTGAAAATATAAATTGCAATGGCAGAAATCCAGTAAAATTGATACTTACCTCTAATAGCGAGAAAAGTCGACACTATCGCTATAATCAAAGCAGAAAATGCAATTAAAGAAAAAATGATTTTCTCCCCCCTTCATTACGGTGATTTTACCATAACCCTCCATATTCCTTGTTAAATAATCCTGCCCTTTAATTCAATAAGAAAAAAGAGCTGCCGATCCATATCGATCTTCAACTCTTGCCCCTTTAGTTTAAGAGAAAATTTTCACAAATGAACGGGTCAAAATTCCCCTTGAAATTTTAATATTGTTTCTTCAAATCGTTATATATCTCAATTGCTTGTTCATATAAATCATTGTTTGGCTCGATTTGATAATTTTCTTCAACATTATCATGTAGATGAAAAATCCCCTTATCATCTAAAACTAACATGCCTGAAATTTGGTCATTAAAGACAAATGTTATTGTTACTGCCTTGTCATAATTGATTTGTTGGTTGGTTTGTCCAATATATTCAATTTGATTGTATGCATCTACAAGTGACTGAACAGTTTCCTGCTCCACTTTATTATATCCACTGTACAAACTCTGTCCTAAGCCAATATCAAAATAATCCGCTTTAATTTTCTCTATATTATTAAGACTACAACCGTTTACAATTAAAAAAGCGATTACTAAGATAGAAACAAAAAATGATTTTCTCACAATCCCAATCCCCTAAGATTATATTGTTCTTTCGTTCAAGCACCCGTTACTTTAATAAGATACAAATTTACTATTCATATATTACTAAATCAACTTCATCACCTTCATAAGATAATACAACGAAATCTCCTCGTTCAAACGGGGTTTCTGTAAATGCAACCCAAAAAGAAATGGTATCATTTACCCTTATATATTTAGCTTCCTGTCCATGGAACTAACACATCTTTTACATCTGGATTATTACTTGTGAAGTAAGAAAAAGAAAAGGGGATATCTGGATTATTCGATGCTGAAAAGCCACCCTTTTTTATATCTGAACCTCCAGAGCCATCTACCCAGTCTATGCTTCTACCTGATAACTTAAATGCTTGGTATCTTAACATTTCATGGTCAGTATAGAAAACATAGACGTAATTACCTTTAACCTCGTAATGAATAATTGATTCTGAAGAAGCATTCTGAATTTGTTGTTCGATACGTTCTTCAAAACTAATTTGTTTATCGGAACAACCCATCAAAAAAAATAACATTATGCTTAAAAAAACACTTACTTTGACACAATTCATTTTTACCTCCCAATTAATTCGTCTTGTTCCACTATTCTGCCTCTATAGCATAATAAGAGCTGCCGCATTCGACAACTCCTTATTGTGTTAATGCTCCCGTTACTTCAATAAGAAAAGGCAATTCCCATTGAAAAATAAGTGTCCGTCAAATTTAACATGTCCCGAAAGAAGTCTCCCTCTTCAATCGTGTGAAGGGCGAAGCCCAACGATAAGGGGGAGATGAATTTCGGTTGGGCGGTAGCTCAAAATTTAGTATTATCATAAAATATAGCTATGATGTTCTTTGATAACTGGATATATGAGGTTGCATGGAGAAATAAAAATGTGAAAACCAAGCTGATCCTTCCATGCGTAAAATATCCAAGGTACGAAAGAACTCCGATTCTTCGGACATCTAGGGTAGGAACTACCCGAAGTAACGCTCATGGAGAAGAAAGGTTGCTTTCTTCATGGAAGTGAGAAGCTCCCACTTCAAGCGTAGCTAAGTGGTGAGTAGTTCACCTACACATTATGTTGCAATGCATCTCTATCTAATAAGGTAAAAATTATTAAGATGCTATTTCCACAATAGACAAGAAACAAAACCTATCCTATTATTTATTATTTGTTACGATTGGTGGTTTTGTATTTTTCACCTTTGCTATCATAGGTCACCCATTCACCAACAGGCTCACCCATTTCAAAATATCCTGAACGTTTTATTGTGCCATCGGGACGATACCATTCCCAATAGCCCTCTGGCTTATCTTCAATTATTTTCCCCTTTGACCATATAGTTTTTCCGTTTGCATGGTACTTTATCGTGTATCCATCAATCACTTCAAGTTTCTTTTCCTTAACATCGTTCGTGTTTATCAAGTCACATTTTTCATTTTTCATGATTTACCTCCGATAACCATTTTTTATTTTTATCTCATTTTAATGATATTGTTTTACTTTTGCACATTTAGTGTTCATTTTTTTATATAAAACTTATTCAACAATCCTGCCAGTTAGTTTAAGTGAAAACCTTCACAATATTTTATTATAAATATCCAATTTTGCTAAAAACGTTCCTCAACAATCTGGCCCTATTCATTAAGAAAGAGCGTAATTCTTATTCCAGAATTGCGCCCGATTGCTTAATAAAGTTTTATGGATTATCTTTTCCTTTTCCTAAAGAAAATCCTTCAAATAAACGCCCACCGTAGGGCTCTAAAACCTTATCTACTAATTCAACAACCTTATTTTTCTCACCTGTTATATAAAAAACATTAAAGGCTTCTACGAACTCTTCGGTAAATTTCTCATCATATTGATTCAAAGCACGTATAATCCATTTCGAAGAACCAATCCACTGACGATTAGTTCTTAAAACAAATTCGTGAACAAGATCGGCTAATGTGTTAGCTATAAATATTTCTTCAGCTCGGTTATTACTTCCTAAAAAATCATCAAGTGCATCAGTTATAAAGTATCGCTTTGTACTAACAATTTCTTCAGACCATATTTCAGGTCCCTTCTCTAATATATCTTTCGCTTCTTTTTTTATAGATTCTAAGATTCCTTCATCTCTTAAAATACTCCCTTCAGAAATCATTCTTGGCATAGAAGGCTTTGCAGCTTTGCAATCCATTTGGATAAAATATTTGTATGAAGTTAAATTATGGGCAAAAACCTCTATTGCCCATCCAAAGTCAAACATAGACTCTCTATATGATGAAGTAAGTCTTTTATCAAAAATGACAATATCAAGATCAGAAGTTTCTGTTGCCTCTCCCCTAACTACACTTCCTGCTAATAAAGCCCCTTGGCAATTTGGAAAGTGCTTATCAATAAATTGTTTCGCTGCTACAACTGGATCAAATCTTTTCATTCACTTCACCTCTAACAAACTTTTCATTTCCAATATTACTTCGTCAATAAAAAGAAAACCCCTATTTAAAGAGGAAATTTATTCTAACTTTTATTTGAATATACTGCCCACTTGCTGTATTAAAAAGGCGTTCCTTCTTATTGAAGAAACGCGCCCGATTGTTGAAGATCAAAGGCTGTTGAAGTTGGCTTGTTTGTACTTATTGAACTCTAGCATTCGTTGAAGAAGGCCTTATATTATTGGTTTATATATAAGTATTGAAGAATGTCAGGAAACCGTTCTCGCCAAGCACCTTCATTATGGATTGCACCATCAATAATTTTAAACTGGTAATCGATATTCTTCTCATCAATTACATTCTTAAAAGAAACATTAGAGTTAACATAAACATCCGAACCAAATGTGGCTGTTTGTTCTTTCGTTCCTACATCAAAGTAAAACTTTTTTATATCTGATAAATCACTTTTTTTAGCAAAATCTTCTATTTCTTTTTGACTTAACCAATAAGCATTAGAAAGTGCAGCTACTCTTTTAAATATAGACGGATATTTACACATTGCATAAGTAGAAATAATTCCTCCTGATGAACTTCCTGCGATTGCCGTATCATCTACTATTGTCTTGTACTTATCATCGATATATGGCTTTAATTCTTCTACGATAAAATCAATATATTGTTCTCCTTCTCCACCTAAATCAATTGATTCATCTATGGATAAACCTCTATTTATGCTTTTTTCACTTACCCAAGGACCGTATTCATCAAATCGTTTTGTCCCTTCTGAGTTACAATCAATACCAACAACAATAAGTTCTAGACCACTTTCCTCAAGACAATCAGCAATTCTCCAACTAGAACCAAAAAATGAGTCTTCATCTCTATACAAGTTCTGTCCATCATGCATATATAAGACTGGATAATTTTTATTAGAACTCTCATACCTTTTTGGAAGACAAACTCTTATCAATCTTTCTCTGTTTAGTCCTGAAATATTAATTGTAAATTTTTCAATCATGTCTTCGTTCCTTCCTAACCTTTGTATATTACTTACATACCTTCGCCTTTTTTTTTACGAAAACCTCTTATTAAAACATAAGTTCTTCAACTAAATGGTCCTTTACATAAATAAGGCACTTTCCTTGTTACAGAAAAGCGCCTTATAATGTAAGAAGCTCAAATATAAAATTCACACAAAAATCGTTCAACACCCGGGTATTTTTCCCCAAGACTAGTTATTTCAAATCCGTAGCTTCGATAAAACTCAACTGCATCTTTGTCCGTCTCCGCAATAACAAAAGTTAACTCATGTTTTTCAATAACATACTTAATCATTTTACTGGCTATTCCATTTCCTCTTTCAGTTGGTGATACGGAGATATGTTTTATTTCACATTTTTCGGGACTGATTAACTCTATACCTACGCACCCAACTGTTTCTCCTTCAAATTTAATTTCATATAACTTTCGAATTTGTGATTTTATGTATTTCTCATATTCTTGATTAATTTTATCTTCAGAAGTGGCATAGGATAGTAGTTCTTTTATTGATTTACTAATGGTTTTTGAAACAATCTCATTCAAAGACAGCCTGCCTCCTATTTCAGCTTAAAGTTAGCTAACGTTAATTAAACAACTGCCCCAATGTTTGAACGCAGTGTGAATAGAAGCTCCTAACTAAATTGAATAAGTCACAAGCTCCTGTTTCTTATTTCTTCTATTATTCGACCAATAATTAAAGTCGTAGGTAATGAACCATCAATGACAATATCTGAATTGGGTTTTACTGACCTTTCCAATTCTAAATATGCCGTCCTTCCGCGAGATAAATAATTACTTAAATCATTTCGTACATCGTGAATTGGATTCTCGGTAAAATCCCTTAGTATACGTCTCGCCATCGCAATATCCAAAGGTGTATCAATATATATAGTAAAGTCAATATATTCACGCATTTTGCTGTTCAAATATGAAAAAGGATAATCTAGCAAGATATAATTAAGAGATTGAATATGATTATTAAGAAGGAACTGAATATCTTTAATTAATGGGGACAGATTCCATTCATTGTAGTCTGCTCCTTTATCAACCCATTTACAAATATCATCTGGACAATCTTCAAATTCATAACTATCAAAATACAAAGCTTTAGAATTATATAATTTATTCAACAATTGTTTTGTTATCGTGGTCTTTCCTCCTCCAGAAACAGCTGTGATAGTGATCACTCGTGGTTTTCGATTCATAATTAACCTCCAGAATTAATTAAATACATGTATTACCACAGTTTGTATAACCATACGCTTTTCGTCAGTTGAAGAAAGGTTTTGCTTTTTAAGGGGCAGCAACAAAATGATCTTTATATAAAATTGGTACTGTTTGATAAACATTTAAACGACCACAATGCTTTACATCTCCTTCAAATCCACGTTCTCGTAATTCTCTACCACTCCCACATTCCCAAATCAATTCATTTATTCTGGGTTTTGCATTATGAAACGCGCCAATACAAACTTCAGTCTCAGGTGACCTTTCACCATCTAAGTAAGAAAGAATAGCACCAGCACCTAAATAATCTTCAATTGATGGACGAAGAGTATCTTCATTCTCTCTAACGTCACTCCATTGTTCACCACAAGGAACAACCGTTATATTTACTTTAGTTTCTAATTTTAATCGATTGGCAACTGAAGCAACTGATGATGCATTTATTAACGAACCGATTAAAAGAGCCGGTACCTTTGAAGAAATCCATGTACAAAATGCTCCATTAAGCGAGGACATAACGTACTTCTTTTTAGAATGTTCTTTGTTAAATGATACGGGAGACAAAGTTGGTTTTCCTATTTTAGCAGCTTCAGCTCTTCCTAAAATAAATTCAGCACCAACTTTTTTTGCGTACTCGCTCCCATCCAAATTTGGAGGATAAGGATATATTCTTGCACCATATCTTAAAGCTGAAATAACAGTGGAAGAAAAACTTAGAACATCAACGATTATAACAATATCCTCTCTTTCGGCTGCTTCTCGTGCCCCACGTCTTCCCCATTCAATTCGAATATCATATGGAGATTGATTAAACAATATAAAATCATCCTTTCATTCGTTTTTATAGGTTCTATGTGATTGATTATAAATTAGAAAAAAAAATAAATATAGACTTATTATTCTGAAAATTATATAATTGTGATTGAAGTCTATAAAAAACACTCTCTTTTCAAAAAAGAGAGTGTTTTTTTGCTTATATCATATCTAACAATTTAATAAATACCTTCTTTAACTATCCTGCCCTTCGCTCAATAAGCCTTACTCCACTAAATGGCCCTATTCATGAAGAAAGACGCTTTCCTTATTTCAGAAAAGCGCCCTATAAATGGAATAACTAAAATAACACGAATGTAAATAGCTTATCATTCTTCAATTAATACAACCCACTTAACAAGCTAATGTATTATTTAAAGAACATCTATTCCAAATAACCGAACTCCTTTAATTGCTTATATCTATTAACAGCAAGGATACCTTTCCAATATCTTTTAGCTACTTCAAAATTTTCTGGATAACTCCCCCAACTCCACGAAATGTCCCAAATTCCTTCTTCAGACATTTGTTCAATATACAGATCCAAATTTTTTTCAACCAGTGTACCAAACCTTTCACAAAGTGGATTATCGGGATTATCAATAAAATCTAATGGAAGAGCTCTATATCCTTCTGTCCAAGTAGATACATCCTTATCAACGCATTGCTCGGCGAGCATCATTATTTTTTGTGAAACGCTTTCCAACGAATATTGAAGCTTTGCCTCAAAAGTAGATTTATAATTTTTTATTATTTTAATTAATTGCTGAAAGTTGTTGATTTCATGCTTATCCATATTACTCTTATTCATTAAATAATTTACTGCTTTGTCTATTGAATTCCACCCTATTTCAGCTGCTTTACTTTGATTTGGAGACCAATGTACAAGAAAAGCAGCGAGTTCTACACTGGGATTATACATCCAATTTTCTTGAACGCCCTCTTGCCAATGCCACCAAGGGGCATGAGGATATTCATTATTCTCAGGTAGTACTGAATCCCACATTCCTTTGTCAATATGATATGTATGTACCAAATAAGAAATCATTGAATTAACCATTGGATCATTTTTATCGGCACCGATTTCCATCAAAATTTGCCCTGCTGCCCATGTAGCCATTGGAGATGAGCTTGGTAACCAAAAATCAGGTTCAATCCCATTACCAAAGCCACCATCCTCATTTTGATATACTTTTAACTGAGTTAAAATATTTTCCTTACTACCATGTTCAAACTCAAATTCAAACCTGCAACGTTCTAATTCTCTTGCTTTTGACTTTATGAATCCTTTTGCTTTTTTAAACTGATCCTTAGAAATTTTGTTCATTTTAATATTAACTCCTTTCTTCAAGATTAACTCACAATCATATGATGGTTTTTTAGTGTTCTTAAAACCTCCATTGTTACTATGCTTTTCCATTCAATTTCTCCCGAACCAGCTTCCCAATTTAAAATGAAATTACCCTCAAGATCCTGAGTGAGGATTTCATTTTCTAAACATGAAATAACATAATTATTTATTAAAGGAAATAATGGGCTATTAGGAGTAGGGGAATACCAAAATGGTTTTGCACAATATTCGTTTGCCCATACTTCCTGTCTAGTTTCAATTATTTCGAATATAATCTGTCTTACCTTATTTAAAATTATATCTTTATTTGGTTCTTCCAATCTTTCTGCTAAACGTAAGAAACAAAGAGTTGCAAACCACCCGTCTTTATTTAACAAAGGTAATTTCTTCATTGCTACTTCTGTAACTTCCATTAGGAAATTATTTGAAACCAGTTCTTTATAATCATATAAATATCCTATCAACTCTGCACACGGGTTTGCCCATTTATCATTTAACATAATAGATTCAACAGGGGAAATTGTTGGATTTGGATGCCAGTATTTAAGCTTATAATCATAGGAGTTTACAATAAATTCAATTCCCTTTCGAACAATTGGATCGCTGCTACTGGCATTAATTTCGTGAAGAATGTGAAAAGCCATATTGGTATCCATGGCATTTTCTTTAACCCTATCTCCTTCACCTAAATCTTTAAATCCACCATTTTCCCCTTGGTACTTAGATAACTCATATATTACAGATTCCGAGGTTCCATCTTCAAAATGATATTTAAATAATTCACGTTCTAACTTCCTACCTTTATTCATTAAATAATCTCTAGCTTTATTTAACTTCTCTTTAGAAAAACTTATAGCCAAATGATTCACCCCCGATTACATATTTGCATATCTGTAAAATAATTCTATAACTCTCACTGGACTCCTTTTTAAATATCGATCTCCTAAGAAGTTTTACTCATACAGATAGGTAAGGGTTTGAAAGTTATCGCTCCCTTTTCCCCCTGTTCACACCGTACATTCCATTAAAGGGCCATTTAATGGAGGAAGAATCTAAAGATAAATTGAATACTTATGGTATTGCTAGTATTGTGTTTGTGAAAGATTGTACTTAAATTATAGTGGCAGTTTACTTTAAGAAGGAATTTCAAGTATTTATCTTGAATAGTCTTCATTTAAACCTCAAATCACAAGGAGAGAGTTGTTTTGAAAAAGCCACTGTTACGAGCAGAAGGAATAATAATAAACAAAGATAGAACAAAAATACTTGTGCAATGCGATCTAGAGGAAAGTTTTTATCGTTTCCCTGGTGGGGGTATTAAATTTGGTGAAACAGCATCAGAAGCAATTAAAAGAGAATTAATTGAGGAATTTGATTTGCAAATAGGTGTCGGTGATCTGGCTTGTATCAATGAGAGTATTGTTGAGTATGAAGGAAAAAGAAGACACGACTGCACCTTAATTCATTGGTGTACAGGTGGAAACAAAGTAATAGAACCGATAATACATAATGAAAGACCAGAGGTACAATTGACTTGGTGCACCATAGAACAATTAAAGCAAAAACCAACTTATCCAGAAGGGATTTTAGAATTTATCACCTCTGGAAATGATGAGATTAAACACCTTGTAGTTAAAAAAAGTTATAAATGATTAAAACTATCTATCTTATAAAATACCCTTGTTAAAAAGTGTGGTGTATTTACATTAATCAAATAAATATTGCTTATAAAAATCCTAAAAAGATATTAACCCCTACTAGTGGATTTTTATATGAATATAGTCATTCATTAAATCCTTATGCAGGTTGCTCATTTGCTTGTTCTTACTGCTATGTGAGACAGAGCCCTATTGGTCTTTTTAGAAAACAAGAGTGGGGAACATGGATCGATGTTAAACAAGAAGTTAAAGAAAAAATAGTAAAAGAAATAGGAAATCTAAAGAAAAAGAAGAAAAAAGTCACTATCTTCATGTCATCGAGTACGGATCCATATCAACCGATAGAATATAAAGATAAAATTACCAGATCTTTACTTGAAGGAATGATAGATATGCCACCAGACTTCTTGTTTATTCAAACAAGAAGTCCCCTAGTTACAAGAGATATTGACTTATTCTTGCAATTGAAAAATAGGTTAAGAATTAGCATGACAGTTGAAACAGATAATGAATTAATTCGTAAAAAGTTTTCTCCTTATGCCCCTCCAATTCAAGCAAGGCTTAAAGCAATTAGTCAACTGCGAGATAATCATTTACCTGTACAAATAGCAGTAGCACCTGTTTTACCGTTTTCAAAAAAGTTTCCTGAGACACTCTCTAAAGTTGTTGATCGTATTGTTATAGATGATTTCTATACAGGTGATGGAAGCCAAGGAAAAAGAACTGAAAAACTTAAAATTAAAGAGTTATATGATGAGAAAGATGTTGAAATGTGGTATGGAGAAAACACGCATTTACTAACTGTGGAAAAACTAAAAGAACACTTTACAACAGATCAAATCTTAATAAGTCAAGAAGGATTCAAGCCTTATTAGTATAGTTGCTATCATTGTTGATGATACATTACCAGTATCTGGAATCTAGAGTGGAATATCCAAAAGTATTTCTAATCGATTTGGATAGTTTATATAATGGAAACGTTATTGTGCAAACGGGTGCTTTCCCCTATAATAACGATCTTCCGCAATCGGGTGCTTTAACGGAAGATCATTGCAAAGCGCTTATAACAGAACTTGTCGCGCCTAACCGTTACTTTAATAAAAAAAGCGATACTCCCTTACAAAGTATCACCTTTATAATTCAATTATTGGTCGCTTAATGTTATTTCTTCAGTATTTCCATCCCATTCGATAGTAGTGATAATCTCATTGGCTTTTTTCACAACCATATCATTGGGGTTTTCTTCTACATCAAATACAAATTTCCCATCCTCATTTAACTCTGCACCACTTGATTTAAATCCAAAATTCCCAGCATGAACACCTGCATTAAATAACCCAATTGATTGCATATCAGACCCTATATAACTCAATACGAACCCTTCAACTTTACCATCTGAAGCTGTATTGAGTTTAGCTTTCCAATTATCACTCTCTCCAATAAAACTTTTGGGCTCTGAATTACAGGCAGACATGATTGATAAACTTAGCAACAAACAAATAAATAATCTTTTGTACATAAGTATTTCCCCCTTCTTTATTAAGGGATGTCCAAAATAGGATAAATATTACAATGAAATTATTAAAGTAAACTGCCTTAGTTGAACAACGAAAGCAATGCCTTATTTAAGCATCGCACCCTATTGTTTAAGGAGATTATTTCACAATCTCTAATATACTTTCAGTTATTACAGGAATGCTGCCCCGTTAGCGACATAAGAAAAAATGGACCTCACGATAGTGAAGTCCATTTATATGCTGCTTAAAGTCGATTTTCACAAATTGGATTTATGTTTTTGAGTAGTGATAAACCTCATTACAAATATAGTGCCAATCTATTATTAATATTTTAAATTTCTAAAGGCACTTTGTCCGCACTACTCTTATCTATATTTTTTGCTTCTAGATCATGCCCTGTATCTACAAGCCCCTTCGTGTATATGTCTATTATATTGTTTATGTTATCTAAAACCGATCTAAATTCATTAAAGTTAATATCGGAATAGTTATTTAAAATATACTTAGAGAACATTTCTTTGCCATAGTATTTCGAGACATCATAATTATCCTTTTTTGTAAAATTTCTTCCATCAATTTTATGCGAAAGGGTAATGTTTTCAAATAAGTCTTCTATATCACATTCGGACTTCCCACCAATTAGAGGTACAGTTAAAAGGTATAAATTATCAATAATATCAACCATGTATTTATTTTCTAAAATGCCCCTTTTTTTATCATCAAGCTTCGCATGGTTAAGAAATGTACCTATAGGTTTTTTTCTCCCACTCTTAATCTCATTATCGAACATTAAAATCACGGGGTTTTTTGGTAAAGTGTTGCTTATCTTTTTAAAATAACTCAAATAATTAGGAGCGGGTTTCTTAGAATCAAAGAAATTATATATATTATTTAGTGCACTGCCCCCATCCTTGTAAATTCCCAGAAAGTATCCTAATCTCTTTGTTTTCTGTAGAAAAGATACTTTAAACTCAAATGTTCCATCGCTATTTTTAGTAATTAAATTAGGATATTCGTTGTAGAGATTTTTTAAAGCTGATTTTAAATAAGCAATATCCGTTTTACCTTCCGTCACAATTAGTGGCTTGGGATTAGCAAAAAAGTATTTATAAAATAGAAACTTTTGATATTGAAGTTCTCTCGAACTTAAATTATAAAAATTATGATTGCCACCATCTATTTTGTTATTGTACCAAGTTAGTTGATTTATAAAGGCAAATCTTCCTTCTAATTGATTAAGGGTGGCGGGTTCACCATTAATCTCGAAAGTTCCTTGTTTATAGAGTTGATGAGCCATTGCCCTAGTCTCTTTGTAATAAATTCTATTTACGTTTATTTTCTTATTAACAACAAGTCCAGTTACCACCTGTCTGGAATCCCTAAGTTGCAGCCTTTTCTTCTTTTCATTAATTTTAAATCCAGCTCGTATTAACTCTTTAGATATTTTTTTATAAAATTCCGTTTGTAGATCTAGGGAATTTTTATCATTAGTCGAAAATGTTAAGTCATCTGCATAACGTGTATAATCCAATTTATATTTTTTTGCAATTTTCAATATTCTGTGGTCAAGTATCTCACAAATTAAGTTCGAGATGATTGGAGAACTTGGAGCTCCTTGAGGTAGTTTTCCTTCATAACATGATATTTGTGCTATAACTGTAGCTACTTCAATAGGTAGTAAGAAATTATTATTCTTAATAAAGAAACCCCTGACACGACCAAAATGAAAACTTTCAAAAAAGTTCTCTAAATCAATATTCAAAACCAATCTTTTATTCCGATGAATTTTTGCGTTTGTTATAATGCTCTTGTTTTTTTCAAATGCATGAGAGATATTATTTTTTTTCTCCCGCTTCTTTTTCTTATGCTTATACAAAGCTTTTGCAAGTTTTCGTTGAATGTCTTTGAGTTCTTCTGACGGAGCATTAATTTTACGAATGCCACCATTTTTCTTATGTATTTCAAACGAAGTGTATAAATTATTAATGCCTTTTACATACAATACGTAACTAAGCTGTTTCCTAGGAACATTTAGAAAATCTGCAAGTTCATTTCGTGTTTTTATATCGTGAAATTCCCTCATATAAAACTCCCCCATAAATAAACGTGTGGCTACTCATTATGCGGTGAAAATCGAATACATCGGCAAATACCAACATGGTAAATATTAAGAATAGGAGAAGCTAATGTTCCCACCATTTTTGTCAACACTTGCGAAACACAAGCGAAAAAATCTAGCCACACGCTTATAAAATTATACACTATTTTTTTAAAACTTAAATAAATAAATAAATAACAATATGAATCTTGCATCCTATGGGAATTAAAGAAGTTAGCTGTGGAAGCAGATGCTTTAGTAGAAAATCCTATAAGAAGAAATGAGTAGGTCAGAACTTTACAACGTGACAATTACTCCAATAACTTTACATCAGTATCAGTTGGATAGGCGTCATTTATTACGTTGCTTTTTAGTTTTGAATATTTTTGTTACACATTTACCAAACAGTCTGATCAAAGTATATGGTTACTTGTTCCATTAACCTGCCAGTAACTTTAAGTACAATCCTTCACAATATCTAATTATTTTAACATAAATATCAAATTTAACTGCCGAATGTTATTCAATTATATGGCCCGATTGCGGAACAAAAAAGTCCTGCATATCATACAGGACTTTTAATCAAACTTTATTTTAAATTATCAATCTTTTTTATAAATTATCGAACTTTTTTACAAATTATCAAACTTTATTTTAAATCAACAGCGATTTCTTGTAGGGCTTATTGGAGATAGAAAGCGTTGTAATTCTTGTGCGAAAGGTGTCAGTTCACTGGAGTTGATAGGATTCATAAAAAACACCATCCTTCTCGTAAACTTCTTACGATAAGCATAGCGTTTTTTCGTTTTTTGGGGTTTTGTTTTAACTTAGCTTGATGGGTATGGGGTACTACCCCCTTTTCCAATATTACAAGCTTGAGATATAAGTAACGCACAAACACTTATTGGGGTACGGAAACGATTCTGGATTTCAGGGGCCACTATGGAAAAACAAAACCAAAAATTAAAAATTAGATGTTTAATGTTAATAAAGTTGTTCCAGAAAAGGGCCAGATTATGGGTGGAGTAATAAATTGTAATTGGAGGTTAATTTAGTAAGGAAACAATGGTAAAATTAGCAAGAATCTTTTTAGAAGGTTAATCCAATTAATTAAAAGGGTTACTATATCTTGGAGTATGACATTTAAATTTTTATTATGAAAATGCTTTAGGGAGGGTGAAATGGAACCGAAAATAAATATCAATAATTCAACACATTTTTCCTGGCTGTCGCGTTGGCCGCAGTGGACTGGGTATGCAGCTGCTCTATGGTCTCTACTATACGGGTTACTCGGGCTGTACTGGTTATTAGGTGGCAACGGATTTCCTTTCGGTAAAAACGATTTACGGGCAGAAATGATGGGATCATTTTTATCAAATCTTAATGTTGATGTCGGGGGACCAGTCATTGCCATAGCTGGATTGGTAGGTACAGTGGTAGCTATTGCGATGAAAATGACATGGGGAAGTCGTTTTCCTCGTGCAATATTTCTCTCCTATGCTTGGATAATGAGTGTGACGCTTATATTTATAGTTCCAGATTCACGAATTGTGCAGAACTTTGCTTATTTGTTTTTGCTTCACTTTGATCTGCTAGATTGGAGAGTTATTAATCAAGTTTTTTGTATAGTTGGTGGGTTCATATGGGGCGCTTCTGCAATAGCATATTTTCGTCTTACACAGAATGCTTGTGGCAATTGTGGCAGGAATGAGGCTACAGAAGGATCATCAGCAAAAGCAACAGCAAAGTGGGGAAAGTGGTTTACCTATTTAGCTGTTATTATGGCATTGCCATACGGTATTGTCCGATGGGCGTGGGCGTTAGGAATTCCTTTGGGGACAAACAACTCATCAATGGTTGGGAATGAAGACAATGTAATAGTTGAAGCCATACTGGGAGGATTATGTATTGGCGGTGGAATTCTAACTCTTGGACTTATTCAGAGATGGGGAGTGATTTTTCCACGGTGGTGTTTTTTTCTAGCAGGTAAACAAATTCCAATATGGTTTGTTATGGTTCCTGCAATGTTGATGTCGGCTATTATCACGATAACGGGGCTAAAGCTCAGTCCACAAATCATATTTATGATGGTTAATGGCTCAATTACCAATGAAAATTGGGGACAATTTGTTCCTTTTTTGTTCTGGTTGCCATGGGGAATATCTCTAGGGATAGCAATTTTAGCCTATTATTTAAAAAGGCGGGGACGATGCAAGCATTGTGGTAAACTTTAACTCATCATTTTAATGGTCATTTAACATAAATAAAACCCAATGTGGCGAATTTAGATTACTTATAGATTGTATACATGAGAGTTTTTATTTTCCTTCACTTTACTATTCGTTGATATTCAACGAAGGGCGCGATTGTGTAGCAACACAGGTAGAAAATGATTAAACTAAAAAAACGATTCAATAGAATATATTAAGAGCGTGTTTTGATCAAACTTTTTTTCAAAACACGCTCTTTCTTTTTGTTTGTTTATCAAGGTTATTAGTATCAATTTGATAGACTTTATTCCAAAGCTACATTTAAAGCAACATTTTTGATCTTTAAACACCAGTTGATTTTTATAAATGATAAATCGCCTAAAAATCAATATGAAATAGCAGTAAGACCTCTTAAACACCAAATTCCAATCGAGGATAAGGTCGTTGAAGTGTTTAACCTAAATAACGGAAGTAAAGCTAAATTTATTAACATATCAGAATCGTTTGAAGCTCTCGTCTTTGAGAGAGCTAATTGGCAATGTAGGCTTAGTATAAATAAAAGAATTTCCGATAAGATCTCTCCTGAAATGTTAGTTGAGATAGCAAATTCAATTGATTATCCAAGTAAAAAGAAAAATCCATTAGAATGAACAGTATTGTTTATCAATTAACCAGTGCGATTACAAAGGGGTAATCGCATTTCTTATTAAACTAACCTGCATTAATTTAATAGTAAATAAAAAAAACCTGTAGCTATGATTACTATGTAATCTATGTTACAGGCTTTAGATAACGGTAGTTTATTGACGCTATAAACGTTTATTTGTTTTAGTTTGTTTAAATTTATCATTAACGACAGAAGACTCCCTCTTCAATCGCGAGAAGGGTTTAGCCCAGTGATAAGGGGGAGAGGAATGTCGATTGGCGATAGCCAAAACAAACTCACTGCGTTATAATAAGAACGTATGTTCTCATGGGGAGAGGTGAAATCATGCTAGTGAAGAAGGCTTTTAAGTTCCGTATCTTCCCGAATGAAAAACAAATTGAGCTGATAAATAA
>NZ_JAWRVL010000041.1:0-27121 GCF_036663595.1 Halalkalibacter lacteus | reverse complement strand
TGTCATGCATGTTTTTATTATAACATCTTTAATCTAGTATTATTACTTAAGAAATGTTGACTTATATTAGCTGGTATTCTGGAGTAATTTGTTAACTATGATTAGTAAACACAATTGAAGTTCAATAAACTATATTAACCTTTAATTATTTCTCACTAAATGCAATCTGTACACCAATAAAGGCAAGCAACAAACCTTTTATAACGTTCATTCTTTTTGCTATAAATAGATTATTTAGTAATAGGTCGCGTACCTTATCAGAAAATACACTGATTCCAATAAAAATAACTAAAGCCTGGCACATAGCGATTATCCCTAAAATGAACATTTGGAGATGTACATACCCCAATGATTTATCAACAAACTGGGGTAATAATGCCAAAAAGAATAACGAAACTTTAGGATTTAAGATGTTCATGAAAATCCCCTTTTTGTACAATGATTTATACTTTAAGGTTTTCTGACTATTTTTGCTGACCATGAATTCAGATTCCCTTTCTCTGAATGACTGCCAAGCTAAGAATAACAGGTAAACCGCGCCAGCATATTTGACTACTGCAAAAGCTAATGCTGATTGATAAATGATTGCTGAAATCCCAAGTGTAGCGGCAGTAATATGTACAGTTAATCCTGAACAAAGTCCTAGTCCGGTTACTATTCCTGCTTTTTTATTTTGTGAAATACTTTGGGCAATAACAAACAGAATATCTGGACCTGGCATTAAAGTAAGAACTATTGCCACTCCTAAAAAAGATAAAACTAATGTTAAATCCACTGAAAGCCCCTCCCTTAAACAAAAATATTTACCCCATTATAAAACATTTTTTATATTAAGAAAGCAAGAACTAAGATAATTGGTAAAATTTATTGGAATTGGGATATTTGTAGTATTTATTTTATATTAAATGTTTGTTACTGTAAATATAATCCATTTAATATAAAAAAGGTATTAAAAGTTAGTATTTGGGATGTTCATTAAATTTGGAGGTGTTTTTTTGGAAAAAGCTATTCGTGATGTTCTTATAGTTGGTGGAGGTTCCGCAGGGTGGATGACCGCTTCCTACATATCTAAGGTTTTTGGTAGTCAACTTAACATAACTCTTATTGAGGCTGATACTATTCCAAAACTTGGTGTTGGTGAGGCGACCATACCCAATCTACAGAAGGCGTTCTTTGACTTCTTAGGTATACCCGAAGAGGAGTGGATGCGTCACTGCAACGCGTCATTCAAATGCGGCATAAAATTCATTAACTGGAATAAGAATCCTGATGCTACAGGTAACAATTACTTTTACCACCTTTTTGGACAGGTTCCTAATGTCGATAATATTCCACTTACGCATTATTGGATGCATCGTCAGCGAAAAGAAGACGACACCGAGCCGATGCAGTACGCCTGCTATAGCGCTGCACCGTTGCTAGATGAAAAACTTTCACCGTATATGTTGGATGGTACCCAAGCTATGAGCCACGCGTGGCATTTCGATGCCCATTTGGTGGCGGATTATCTCCGCGAACTTTCGGTTGGTTGGGGAGTTAATCATGTTGTAGACGAGGTTGAGCATGTGGAGCTAAAGTCGGATGGAAACATCGCCGCGCTCACCACATGCAAAGGTGGTCGCTATGAGGCTGATCTATTCATAGATTGTTCCGGTTTCCGTGGGCTACTTATCAATCAGGCGTTGAAGGAGCCATTTATTGATATGAGCAATCAGCTCTTGTGTGACAGTGCGGTAGCTGCAAACATTCCACATGATGACGAGCGTAACGGGATAGAGCCCTACACCTCGGCAATTGCCATGAAGCATGGTTGGGCTTGGAAGATTCCTATGCTCGGCCGTTTCGGTTCAGGTTATGTTTTCTCCAGCAAGTTTGTCTCGCGCGATGAGGCGACTGAAGAGTTCATCGGACTGTGGGATCTTGATCCGAATGAGGTAAAGTTGAATCAAATCAAATTTCGAACCGGACGTAATCGCCGTTCCTGGGTGAAGAACTGCGTGTCTATTGGCACATCATCATGTTTTCTTGAGCCTCTTGAATCTACGGGTCTATATTTTACTTATGCGGCAATCTATCAATTAGTTAAGCATTTTCCAGACAAGGATTTCAATCCTACCCTGATTGCACGCTTCAACGAAGAGATTGAGGAGATGTTTGATGATTGCCGGGACTTTATCCAAACGCACTACTTTACTACCTCACGTGATGACACGCCATTCTGGCGCGCTAATAAACATGATTTACAATTATCGGATTCACTCAAGCATAAGTTGGAGACCTACAAAGCTGGACTCGTTGTCAATATGCCTCCAACTACCGATGAATCCTCCTATTACGGTAATTTCGAGTCCGAGTTTCGTAATTTCTGGACCAATAGTAATTATTACAACATGTTTGCCGGCATGGGCTGGCTACCGGATAACCCATTACCTAAACTGCAATATCGTCCCGAGGCGATTGAGGAAGCGAAGGAGATGTTCGCTGCACTGAAGAAAGAAACTATCGAACTAAAGACAAAACTACCTTCAACCTACGAGTACTTAAAGAATCTACATGGTATAGAAGTGTAAAAGGATATCGTGGAGGATTGATATATGGTTATAACAACAGACGATTTAGAATTAGTCTGTCCTAATTGTGAAGGAACTCGACGAGAAAACGGATTACCGTGTAAAAAAAGTACTGAGAAGGGAGTTATTATTTTAACTTCTCAAGGAAACACTCTGCTTCATTTTATAAAAAAGTATACGAGTGAATAAAGAAATCCGGCTATTGTTTCAACTGGTGGCATTGAAAAATGTATAGCTAAGAACAATTTTATTTTTCAGACTCTATAAAATGGCGGAAAAAGTGTGTACTTAAATTGACTTGAAAAACTTACTTGTTCAAATTAGCCGGGTTTAAAGGAGTAGTACCATCGAAGCTGTCACCACCTACAAATGAGTGAGGAAATTCGTGAATTAGATAATCTTTTTATTTGAGCTGTGTGGAAATATTAAAAGCCCTTCTCTAATGTGTGAGATAGGGCTTCATTTTAACATGTCCCGAAAGAAGTCTCCCTCTTCAATCGTGTGAAGGGCGAAGCCCAACGATAAGGGGGAGATGAATTTCGGTTGGGCGGTAGCTCAAAATTTAGTATTATCATAAAATATAGCTATGATGTTCTTTGATAACTGGATATATGAGGTTGCATGGAGAAATAAAAATGTGAAAACCAAGCTGATCCTTCCATGCGTAAAATATCCAAGGTACGAAAGAACTCCGATTCTTCGGACATCTAGGGTAGGAACTACCCGAAGTAACGCTCATGGAGAAGAAAGGTTGCTTTCTTCATGGAAGTGAGAAGCTCCCACCTCAAGCGTAGCTAAGTGGTGAGTAGTTCACTAATTGAGCCTTTTGCGATTATCTAAGCCCTTGTTTAACAATTACTCAGAAAATACAAAAAAGGACTTCACCCCAATTCGTAGAAGTACAAAGTGACCAAATTATGCTTCTATGAAAGGTCTACTTTGTATATTCTACAACAATCTTTTTTTCCTTCGAGACTTTTACCCCTTATTCAATTAAATGGCCCGTTCGTGGAACAAGAAAAAATCCTAATACAGGATTTTTAATCAAACTTTTTTATAAACGTCGCGATTTTATTTTAACGGTTTTTGACAAGAAGTCTCCCTTTTCAAGCGAGTAAAGGGCGTAGCCCAACGGTAAGGGGGAGATGAATTGTCAACATTTATTAGAACGCAAGTTCGTAGACAAATGTTATAATAGACTTATGACGTTCTTTGACAAGTAGATATATAAGGTTGCACACACGAATTAGAGCGAAAACCAAGCCCCTTGTGTGCGTAAAATATCTAAGGTATTAAGGTACATGCGTCCATTAGGGATGGAATTGCCCGAATCTACGCCTGTGGAGACTGCGTAAGACTTAGTTTTCTAAGCAATGGTCGTGGAAGCAGGAAGCCCCCACTTCGCATCTTTTTTATAAACATCGTGACTTTATTTCAAATCTACAACCAGAACCCTATTTCTCCGTTTATGCGAAAAAGGGCGATTTGCATCCAAATCAGCTTATCTTGTAAAATAATAGTAAGGAAAAGAAAGACAATCAAAAAAGTAACCCTCCATACCAACCGGAACAAAGGGTTAAAACAATATAACTGTATACTTAAAACGCTTTGATTTTAATACACATCACGTTGATAACGCCCTTGCTTCTGCATATCTTTAAGATACGCTTCAGCTGCATCGCGGGCCATCGCGCCTTCTTTTTCAATAACAGTAATAAGCGCTTCGTTGACGCCTTTCGCCATATGTTCCTTATCCCCACAAACGTAGAAATAAGCTCCTTTTTCAATCCATTCAAACAATTCTTTGCTATGTTCGAGCATTTTATGTTGCACATAAATTTTTTGAGACGTATCACGGGAGAAGGTAGTATCAAGTCTTGTCAATACCCCATCTTGTTGATATTTTTCCAACTCACTTTGATAAAGGAAATCTGACGCTGCATGCTGGTCTCCAAAAAATAGCCATGACCGGCCAGTAGCTTTATTCACTGCTCGTTCCTGGATAAAAGAACGGAATGGTGCAATGCCTGTCCCAGGCCCAACCATAATAATATCTTTATCTTGAGACTCTGGCAAATAGAAGTGTTTATTTGCTTGAACAAAGACTGGAAGCGTATCTCCTTCTTGAACACGTTCTGCACATAAAACAGAACAAACGCCTTTTCGATCGCGTCCGTGCGCCGTGTAGCGTACAGCACCGATGGTTAGATGAACTTCATCTGGATTAGCAGTAATACTGCTTGCAATAGAATAGAGACGCGGCGTCATTTTTCTTAATAATGAGACGATTTCTTGAGCAGAAGCCTTCCATGAACCAAAATCACGTAACATATCAAGCAAATCACGCCCATAACAATATTCCTTTAGTTGATTTACATTTTCAACCAGCACAAGCTTTTGCAGCTCTTCGTTTTCTGTAAATACAACTGCCTGTTGTAAAATCTTCTTCGTCAGCAGTGAAATTTCAAAGTAGCTTGTTAACGCTTCCTTCAGTGGCAGTGTCTCACCTTGCTTACTAACGGTTACAACAGCTTCTTCATCCCATTCCATTTCATTAATAATAGAAGCCACAAGCTCTGGATCATTTGATGGGATAACGCCAAGTGCATCACCTGGGACATAAGAAAGGCTTGACCCTTGTAATGATAACTCAATATGCCTTGTTTCCTTGCTAGAGCCAGCTCCATTTAAATTAATATTTTTTAAAATCTTTGCTTGAAATGGATTGGTCCTTGAAAATGGGAGTTTCTCACTTTTGGCATTTTTAGTATCTTCTAAATTAAGTTTCATAGCTCTTAACCTCCAAAGGTAGTATATATTGCTTGTATAACAAAAAAAAAAAATGGATCATCCTAACTCTCTAAAACGAATAACTATGTAGCATTTCATAGAGAAACTTAAATAATATAACAAGTGCAAAAACAAGCAGCATAATGTGACCGGATTTGACTATACGATTTCTTATATCGCGAACAAAAATCCATATCCAAAAAATAGCCAACATACCCCAAATGAAATTGGATACGAGCTCCGTTCCTATCAATGTCCTCATCCTTCTCAATCTTCGTTTATATTATATTGTCTACCACATAGAGCATACTGAATTACTTGTCTTTCTTCTGCTTAGATATCTATGATATTTGTGTTTCTACCTATACTTCTTTACTGTATTTAAGCTTTTCCTTTTAATTTAATCGTCCCATTGTGCACATGAACTTGAAGTTAAGGTTTCTCCAATAAGAAAGCCACGTTCATCTGTATAATCAATTTGGACCTCTTCATCTAAATAACCTTGCGTAAAACGATCCATTCGAATCTGGATCCCCTCGTACTCAATAAGCGTATCGTTTCGTCGTGGTTCATCAAAAACTAGCGTAAACTTAACAGTCATCCCGCATCCCCCAGCTATATCAGCGTCAATTCGGGGAGATTGTTCGTCCTTGAACACCATTTCTTTTAGCTTGTTCAACGCCGCCTCTGTTAACGTAATAACCATAGGATCCTCCCCTTCTCTCACTAGTGTCCTACCTTTCAACATTACACATTCGCTTTTGCTGCACGGACCTGTTCATCTGCATGGTAGGAAGAGCGAACGAGCGGGCCTGCTTCACAGTGACTAAACCCTTTTAACAATGCAATTTCCTTTAATTCATTAAACTCCTGTGGACTCCAATATTTTTGTACTTTTAAATGGCGTTTCGTTGGCTGTAAATATTGACCAATTGTCATAATATCAACATCGTTAGCACGAAGGTCATCCATCGTTTCTATGATTTCTTCTTTCGTTTCTCCAAGACCAATCATAATGCTTGATTTCGTTGGAATATTGGCATTCATTTGTTTTGCACGTCTCAAAAACTCAAGCGAACGTTCATATGTTGCACGTGCACGAACTGTCGGCGATAAGCGTCTGACGGTTTCAATGTTATGATTTAAAATGTCTGGTTTTGCATCCATTAATGTTTTTAAGTTGTCATATTCCCCACCCATATCGGATGGAAGGACTTCAATACTGCAAAATGGATTGCGGCTCCTCACCTCTCGTACCGTCCCCGCAAAAACTCCAGCCCCACCGTCTTTTAGATCATCCCGGGCAACGGCCGTAATCACGACATGCTTTAAGCCCATTTGCTCCACTGATTCTGCCACACGTTTCGACTCTTCCCAATCAAGCTCTGTCGGAAGCCCTGTTTGAACCGCACAGAATCGGCAAGCACGTGTGCATATACTACCTAAAATCATAAAGGTTGCAGTTTTGCGTACAGCCCAGCATTCATGAATATTAGGGCATTTTGCTTCTTCACAAACCGTATGAAGCTTTTTTTCACGCATCATTTTTTTTAGGCCTGTATACTGTTCATTGGTATTTAATTTAATTTTGAGCCACTCCGGTTTACGGACATAATCGATGGTCATATCTTTCACTCCTATGAACGTAACATAAAATTGGCTTAAATAAGCCCTAATTACAATAGATACATTGGGTATTGATTTGGATTTGAAACTCCAAAGAATGAACTAGTGAGAAAATATTTTTCATTTCTGTTAGTGTGTGTTCAAACTCAAATTAGTTTTTCACGCATTAATAACAGTCCCCACTTCAAGAGTTGAGAAGTAGAAGAAAACTAACGAAAGAATAACTTGGTTTAACCAAACTTAGTTCCACACGCTTAAAGCCACTGACACTCTCTGTGGAGTCCTATAGATCTTAACTAACCATCAGTGGGGGATGCTCCCCCACACTGATGAAAGTTTTATTTTATGCCTTTACAGTTTCTTTTTCTTTCTCTGCCGCTTCCTCTTTTGTATAACGCAAGATGGGTTGTCTTGCTGCAAGTACTTCGTCCAATCGGCCAATAACCGTGGTATGTGGTGCCTCTAATACGATACCTGGATTTTCTTCCACTTCTTTAGCGATTTGAATCATCACATCAGCAAAGGCATCCATTGTTTCTTTTGACTCTGTTTCGGTCGGTTCAATCATTAAACATTCCTCTACATTTAAAGGAAAGTAGATCGTTGGTGGATGGTAGCCGAAATCAAGCAGACGTTTAGCCATATCAAGTGTTCTCACACCGAGCTTTTTCTGTCTAGATCCTGATAACACGAATTCATGCTTACAAATTTGTGAATATGGTGCATCAAAATACGGTTCAAGCTTTTTACGAAGGTAATTCGCATGAACCACTGCCCCTTCAGATACTTGACGCAATCCTTCAGGCCCCATCGTGCGAATATAGGTGTACGCACGAACCAAAATACCAAAGTTCCCATAATACCCTTTTACACGGCCGATAGACAACGGGTGACTAGAGTTCAACACATATTTCTCACCGTTTTTTTCAATACGCGGTACTGGTAAGTACGGAATAAGTTTCTTTTTCACACCGACCGGACCAGCTCCGGGACCTCCTCCGCCATGAGGCGTTGTAAACGTCTTATGGAGATTTAAATGTACGATGTCAAAGCCCATTTTCCCTGGTGTTGTTTTCCCTAAAATCGCATTAGCATTCGCGCCGTCATAGTAAAGTAATCCGCCTGCTTCATGAACAACTTTAGCGATTTCTACAATTTCTTTTTCAAACAACCCAAGTGTATTAGGGTTTGTTAGCATCAATGCAGCTGTATCATCGTCAACATGCTTCTTTAATTCTTCTAAGTCCACCAAACCATTTTCATTGGATGGGATGGTGACCGTTTTAAAACCAGCAACGGTGGCACTGGCAGGGTTTGTACCGTGCGCTGAGTCCGGAACCAATACCTTCGTTCTTTTTTCTCTTTTCTGTTCAAGATAGGCCTTTACCATCATTAAACCGGTCCATTCTCCTTGAGCCCCAGCAGAAGGCTGTAACGTCACCGCATCCATGCCTGTGATTTCAGCCAATTCTTCCTGCAATTCATATAAAAGCTCTAGTGCGCCCTGTACCGTTTCAGCTGGCTGATATGGATGGATGCGGCTAAAGCCTTCGAAGCGTGCCACATCTTCGTTAATTTTCGGGTTGTATTTCATCGTACAAGAACCAAGCGGGTAGAAACCATTATCGATCCCGTGGTTTTTATTAGAAAGTGCTGTGTAATGGCGCACAAGCTGAAGCTCTGATACTTCCGGGAGCTCCGCAGGCATATCACGAATCAAATGCTTCAGAAACTTATCATGTAAATCAATGCCTTCTACGTCACTTTCCGGAAGGCTTGAACCGACACGCCCTGGACGACTGACTTCAAAAATTAGCTCATTGTATTCAACCATTTACAACCGCCTCCAATATCTCTACAAATTCGTCAATCTCTTCTTTTGTTCGCTGTTCAGTCACCGCAATGAGCATTTGATTGTTAAAGCCGTAATCACTTCCTAAGTCAAATCCTCCGATGATTCCCGCCTCAAGCAATTTTGCATTAACCTCCTTAACCGAACAAGGAAGCTCCACCACAAATTCATTAAAGAATGGTGCTTGATTCATAAGGATGAAGCCTTTCTTTTGAAGACATCTTGCCATGTAATCGGCTTTCTCAACATTTAACTGTGCCATATGTCGAATTCCTTGCTTTCCAAGTGCTGTCATGCAGATGGCAGATGCAAGAGCGTTTAATGCCTGATTGGAACAAATATTGGATGATGCGTTGTCACGGCGAATATGCTGCTCACGCGCTTGTAGGGTTAGCACAAATCCACGTTTTCCTTGGTCGTCTGTCGTTTGCCCCACAATGCGTCCCGGTACTTTACGCATAAATTTTTTATGAACCGCAAAATAACCGCAGTGCGGGCCTCCAAAGGCCATCGGTATTCCTAAAGGCTGCATATCACCGACCACAATATCCGCTCCGAGTTTGCCTGGCGCCTGCAGAAGCGCTAGTGCCATCGGGTTGGCACTGACGATGAAAAGCGCTCCTTTTGCCTCTGCAATTTTTTTCACCTCTGCTAAATCTTCAATAGAACCAAAGAAATTTGGGTATTGAACAATAACGGCGGCAGTATCCTTTTCCATTTGTTCTTCCAGTTTTTCTAAATCTGTAACATCATCAGCAAGATTCACTTCTTCCACCGTATATCCTTGTCCGTCTGCTACTGTATTTAAGATGGCACGTGATTCAGGATGAACGGCTCTAGATACAAGTACTTTTGAACGTCTTGTTGAGGCAACAGCAAGTGAAGCAGCTTCGGCAAGTGATGTAAAGCCATCGTACATCGAAGAATTGGCTA
Source organism: Halalkalibacter lacteus (assembly GCF_036663595.1). Lineage (NCBI taxonomy): Bacteria > Bacillati > Bacillota > Bacilli > Caryophanales > Bacillaceae > Halalkalibacter > Halalkalibacter lacteus. The sequence continues at coordinate 17,350 of NZ_JAWRVL010000041.1, read as the reverse complement.
CATCCATTCCTGTCAACTCACAAACCATGGTTTGGAACTCAAAAATGGCTTGTAACTCACCTTGGCTGATTTCCGGTTGATAGGGTGTATAAGCCGTGTAAAATTCAGAGCGTGAAATCATATGATTGACCACACTTGGAATGTAATGATCATATGTACCCGCACCAAGAAAAGTCAGGTAGTAGTTAGCATTTTTATTTCGTGAAGCAAGCTGATGCATTTTTTTCAAAAGAAGCGGTTCAGGAACGGCTTTAGGAATGTTTAGCTCACCATCTAAACGAATATCAGATGGAATGTCTTCAAATAACTCATCTATAGAAGAAATGTTCAAAAAAGCGAGCATTTCTTCTTGATCTTGTTTCGTATCAGGAAGGTATCTATAAGTGTTTGTCATCTTATTCCTCTCCTTCATTGATAAATGCTTGGTACTCACCTTCATTTAGAAGCGATACTAACTCTTCTGGATTGGATATGTCCACTTCTACTAACCAACCTGCTTCATACGGATTTTCATTGATTGCCTCAGGAGTATCGTTTAACTCCTCGTTTACACGAACAACTGTACCTGATACTGGAGCGTAAAGTTCAGAAACTGCTTTAACGGATTCGATTGTTCCCATTGGTTCATCAACTTTTACTTCATCACCAACTGCTGGACTCTCAACAAAAACAATATCCCCTAACTGCTTTTGTGCATAATCAGAGATTCCAATTCGTACTCGATTTCCGTCTAATTGTAGTACCCACTCATGTTCCTTGCTATATAATAAGTTTGCTGTTGCACTTGTCATTGTTTTTTCTTCCTTTCACTTCTGTTTTTAATATTTTTATAATTTTGAAAATTATTGAGAAAAATTTTACCTGTAACGTACTTGTCGATTTGCCGTCTTTGTAAAGAGGAGACTGACAATTACGTATCTTCAAACAAAGATCGCTATAACTCTACTAAAAATTTCATGAACCCCTTTTATAGAACGGTTCTTTTACAACAATGGCATCAATCATTTTCTTGCGCACTTCAACCTTTAGCTGCGTTCCCACGTCAGCATGCTCTGCCGATACAAGCGCAAGACCTAAGCTTTTCTTCAAAGACAGGGAATAGGTTCCGGATGTAATAAAGCCAATTTCCTCTTCACCCGCTGAAAATACCTTATAACCGTGACGAGGAATTCCCCTGCCTGTCACTTCAATCCCTACTAATTTACGTTTTAATCCTTCTTCTTTTTGAGCTGTAAGGATGTCTTTGCCGATAAAATGACTTTCTTTGTTCGTTTTGACGGCAAAACCGATTCCTGCTTCAAGCGGACTGATATCGCTTGTGAGCTCTTGGCCATATAACGCAAGCCTTGCTTCAAAACGAAGAGTGTCACGTGCACCAAGTCCACATGGTTTTAATCCATTTTCCTTCCCTACTTCTAGAAGCTTCTCCCAAAGGACTTCCGCCTTATCTGCCGCTAAATAAAGTTCAAATCCATCTTCCCCTGTGTACCCTGTACGGGATACGAGAACGTTTGTAACCCCATCCAGATTGACGTATTGAGCAAATTGGAAAAAGCCAATTTCTGTTAAGTCTGTTTCTGTTAAGTTTTGTAAAATACCTTCTGCCTTTGGACCTTGAAGGGCGAGCTGCGCAATGTCACCTGAAATATTTTGAAGCGTTACATCTCCTTTTACATGCTGCTCCATCCACTCATAATCTTTTTCTATATTTGCTGCGTTAATTACGAGTAGATATTTTTCATTCGCTAATTTGTAAACAAGCAAGTCATCGACCGTACCACCGTCTGGATAACACATAGTTGTATACTGAGCTTGATTGATACTAAGCTTTGTTACATCGTTTGTTACAAGGTAGTTAATATAGCTTTCTGCATCTTTCCCTGTAACCAGCACCTCTCCCATATGAGAGACGTCAAAGAGTCCTGCTTCCTTTCGGACAGCCTCATGTTCTTCTAAAATGCTGGAAAACTGTACCGGCAGTTCCCACCCCCAAAAATCAATTACCTTTGCACCGTATTTTTTATATGTTTCAAAAAGCGGCGTTTGCTTTAATACTGTTTCTGTACTCATGGATACACCTCCGATTACGGTTTCTTATGAAATAACTGTTCTTTTACCTTTTTACCTGTTTCGGTCATCGCAAGACCTCCAAGTGCGGTTTCCCGTAGTGTCCGTGGCATTTCTTTTCCGACCTTATACATCGCTTCAATGACTTCATCACATGGAATGCGGCTTTCAATACCGGCAAGGGCTAAGTCAGCAGCTGAAAAGGCAATGGATGTTCCTATGACATTTCGCTTAATGCAAGGCACTTCAACAAGACCGGCAACTGGGTCACATACTAAGCCTAATAGTGACTTCATGGCAATTGCTGTCGCATTCACGGCTTGCTTTGGTGTACCTCCTTTTAGCTCTACGATTGTTCCCGCCGCCATAGCCGTTGCAGATCCTACTTCTGCTTGACACCCGCCGGCTGCACCTGAAATAAAGGAACGATTCGCAATCACATAACCAAGCATACTAGCCGTAAACAAGCCCATGACTAAGTCTTTATAAGAAGCCCCCTCATTTTTATGCAATGAAAATAATACACCGGGCAAAATACCGGCTGCCCCAGCTGTTGGAGTAGCCACAATAACGCCCATTCGTGCATTGCTTTCAGAGGTTGCCAGAGAGAAAGTCATTGCATCGCTAATATAATTTCCAGACAGTGTTTTACCTTGATTTATATAGTCGTACATTTTTACAGCATCACCGCCGGAAATACCACTTGGCGCAGTCGAGGCATCTTTTATCCCGGTATCAACGGCTTCTTTCATTTTGACCAATCGTTCTTCCATCATACTAATAATGGTTTCTTCATCTTTTCCCGACTTTTTCACTTCCATCATCAGCATCACTTCACCAATGGTTCTTTGCTCACGGTTGCAAGCTTCAATCAGCTCTTCCATGGACTGAATTTCCATTATATTACCCCCGTAAGTAAGTTCCTTCTTAGCCGATACTGATTGGCAAGTGCTGCAAAGTCATCGCCAGCGCTTAGGCGAATATCTATCATCTCTTCGTCAATCATAAAGATTTTAGATAAACCGCCGCCAAGCGATACACCACCTACTTTTACAATACATTCCCCACGCTTTGCCGTAACGACCGTTGTATTTGGGTGTTCATATTCTAGACAACTGTCTTCAAGATAGAATTCGTAGCATAGTCCATATTGTTTGGTCATCTCGACTGCATGTCTAATCCGAGAATCATCTGTATCCATACCTAGCAATCCACCAATAAGGGCTTTATCTGTTCCATGTCCTTGATATGTTTCTGCAAAGGAATCATAGAAAATAATTTCAGCCTCTTCTGGACATCGGCCCAATAGCTCGTAAATAAACCTGCCGATGGATACGACACCTGCTGTATGAGAACTTGATGGTCCTACCATAATCGGGCCAATAATATCAAAACAACTTTGAAACTTCATGATAATGCTCCTTTCTTACACAGTAATTGATGTTTGAAATAGTGGATACATATCACAAATAGCTTTTGTTGTTTCTTTTGCTTGTTTAATAACTTCCTTATCACCTTTGCTTTTCAGAACAGATGCAATTACTTTAGCGGTTTGCACCATCTCTTCCTTTTTCATCCCACGTGTTGTTAACGCCGCTGTCCCCATACGGATCCCACTTGTAACAAACGGGCTTTGAGGATCATACGGAATCGTGTTTTTATTAACCGTTATACTAGCCTCTTCAAGCAACTTCTCAGCTTCTTTTCCTGTTAAGTCCCATGGGCGTACATCCAACAGTACAATATGATTGTCTGTGCCACCTGAAACTAGAGCTGCACCTTCTTTCTTTAATTCTTCGCCAAGTATTACTGCGTTTTCGATGACTTGTTGTGCATATTCCTTAAAGCTTGGCTGCAGTGCTTCCTTAAAGGCAACTGCTTTTGCAGCGATAATATGCATAAGTGGCCCGCCTTGAATACCTGGGAATACAGCTTTATTGATGGCCTTAATTATTTCTTCATCATTGGTTAGGATAATACCACCACGGGGACCTCTTAATGTTTTATGAGTGGTACTTGTCACAACATCCGCATAAGGGATTGGTGATAAATGAAGTCCTGCTGCTACAAGCCCCGCAATATGGGCCATATCTACCATCAATTTCGCGCCAACTTTATCAGCAATTTCTCTGAAACGAGCAAAATCAATCTTTCTTGTATAGGCACTTGTACCTGCAATGATTAGTTTTGGTTTTTCTTTTTGTGCCACTACTTCTAGTTCATCATAGTCAATCAAATGATTATCTTCTCTCACCCCGTAAGACACAACATCAAACCATTTTCCTGACATGCTTACCGGACTGCCATGTGTTAGATGTCCGCCGTGCGATAGGTTCATCCCCATTACTTTATCGCCTGGCTGAAGTAACGCATAAAAAACAGCTGTATTTGCTTGTGCACCTGAGTGTGGCTGTACGTTTGCATATTTAGCATCGAACAGCTTGGTCAAACGTTCAATAGCAACTTGTTCTGCTACATCGACAAATTCGCATCCCCCATAATAGCGCCTTCCTGGATAACCTTCCGCATACTTGTTCGTCAACACACTTCCCATTGCTTCTAATACATCTTCGCTTACAAAGTTTTCTGATGCGATCAATTCTAGTGTTTGATGTTGGCGATTCTTCTCTTTCTCAATTGCTTCAAAAATAATTGAATCTTTTTGTCGTAAACCCATTTTTATTCCTCCTCGAAATCTTGCTTATGTTCCCTTGGCTGTATCAACTATAGCTTGAAGAAATCTCTTCCTTGCTACTGACTTACTTTTCTATGAAAACTGTTTAAAACATTATGCTTCACTACTTTTTTACATACAAAAAAGGACACAGAAGGGTAGCATAACGTTCTCTACCCTTCTCTGTCCTTTTACCTGAGAGTTTAACTCCATTCTTAATTCAAAGAGTCTTCCCCTTTGGTGGCGTACTACTGTATACGCGCTCTCCAGAGGTGCGTCCCGCTGTGGTTCCATCTACCTGAGAGATTTGTTCCAAGGGTCTTTTTGGAACTTGCTCCTTCGGTGGCTTGTCGCATTGCACTCTCCCACAACCATCATCCGCTATTATGAAATTATACAGATTGAAACTTTAATTGTTTTTTACTACACATGATTGATCAGAAAAAATTTTATCTTCCCACCTGCAGCGAACCTTACTTTCATAGTTTTTAAATCTATATTTCTTTATATTTTTAATATAAAGACTAGTTGAAGATATTCATATTAATTTGTCAGGTAAACTTACGTGGTTTTTGGTGGTACAAAAAACTCATATCACTTTTAAGTAACTTCAAGACCTTGGATATACATATACTACTACTCTACAGAAGACGCCGGATCAGTGTGGAAAAGTAATATTGATCTATTCTTCTTGGAATATAAGCCATACATATGATGAAAAAGGGAAAGTTCACAAAAGGTTGAACTTTCCCAAAATGGAGTTAAATTCATATATTAATTTGCTTGGAATTGCATCTTTGTTTAAATAATCAAAGACTCTAGAAACAACATCCCAAAGTATTGTTCTTTTATGAGCGGAATCTTGTTAATAAAATAAGAATCCAACTGGAACTCTCTCAAATACATATAATTTATAAAGCCTCTTGTAGTAATAGATTTTCTAGGTAATGTTGAACTTCTAGTGCTGCAATACATCCATCCCCAGTAGCAGCTACTACCTGTCGGACTGCATTTTGTCTAATATCTCCTATCGCAAAAATTCCAAGGATATTCGTTTTCATTCGATTATCCGTTATGATCCACCCTTCTTCATCCGTAATATTTAGATTTTTCACGAAATCTGAAACAGGGTTCATCCCTATATACTCAAACACACCATCAACTGGAAAACTCTTCTTTTCACCTGTTTTTATATTTTCAATAAGGACACGAGTTACTTTATTCTCTCCTATAATCTCATTGACAACAGTATCATATATCACATTAATTTTATCATTTTTAAGCATCCGATCCACTAAAATAGGCTGAGCTCTGAATTGGTCCCGGCGATGAAGGACGGTTACTTTCTTAGCAAACTTAGTTAAAAAAACCGATTCTTCTACGGCAGAATCTCCCCCACCTATAACAACTAGTTCTTTTCCCCTGAAAAAAGCTCCATCGCAAACGGCACACCATGATACACCTCGACCTGAAAATTCTTCTTCTCCAGGAACGCCCAACTTTTTATATTTAGTACCTGTAGCAATAATGACAGATTTAGTCTGATAAGTTTTATTCCCTGCATATACTACTTTAATATTGCCCTCGTTTACAATGTCTTCTACATTTGCTTGTTCATACCTGGCACCAAAGCGTAAAGAGTGCTCAAACATCTTTTGTGCTAAATCTGGTCCGGATATATGTGAATAGCTAGGGAAATTCTCTATCTCTTCCGTATTTTGAAGTTGTCCACCTGGCACTCCACGATCTAAAATTAACGTTTTAAGATTGGCCCTTGAGGTATAAACAGCGGCTGTCATACCACCAGGACCTGCACCAATAATAATGACATCGTAAATGCTATGGCTCATATACAACACCTCTTCTTTCCTAGTAAACAGGCTCTGTTAATACTCCTTAAAGATATTGAGAAATTAAACCCTTTAATTTCTCCTCTGGAGAAAACCCTAAACTCTGTTTAGCCACTGAACCATTTTTAAAAATTAAAGTAGTAGGAACACTCATAATATTAAATTTTTCTGCTAATTCACTGTTTTCATCAATATTGACATCTCCAAATGTCACATTCTCTATAGTAAGGGATAAGCTATCCAATACTGGGGCAATCATTTTACAAGGACCGCACCATGGCGCGCCAAATTTAATGACCGCTACCTCGTTAGAATTTGTAATTTCTTCAAAATTAGCTTTATTAACTGCTACTACATTCGACATTGAAATTTCCCCCTTTATGAGCCATTCTTTCATTTTTTCACTTATACTACTTATTAGTCACGCTAAGGAGTCTAAACATTCAGATTTATGATTCTATATAGCTATAAAATAATTAAGCCCCATTATTATTTACAATGTTTTTTGGCCTGGTTTCCAGTTAGCTGGACATAATCCCCCTGTCTGAAGTGCCTGAAGCACTCGAAGTGTTTCATTCACATCACGCCCAATATTATTGTGGAATACAACTTGGTACATTAACTCACCTTCAGGGTTAATAATGAACAATCCCCTAAGGGCAATTCCTTCCTCTTCAATAAGTACGCCGTATTCCCGGGAGACAACATGGTTGGTATCAGCAGCTAAAGGATAATGCAAATCTCCTAGACCATTATCTTGACGATCAGTATTAATCCATGCAAGATGTGTATGTATGGTATCTGTAGAAACTCCGATTACCTCTGCATCTAAATCTTGAAACTCCCCATAACGTTCAGACATTGCGGTGATTTCAGTTGGACAAACAAAAGTAAAATCCATCGGATAAAAGAATAGTACGGTCCATTTACCGTTCTTCATATTTTCTTCTAAACTTACTTTCTTAAATTCCTTATTGGGCATAACTGCATCCATTTCAAAGCGCGGTGCTTGTTTACCTACCATACGTTCTACCATTTTATTCATCCCCTTATTTAATTTTTTATGTTATTAACATATTAATATATTAACATTATTATAATTTAATTATCAATACTTTATTATAATTATTATAATCTAATATCGATTATCTTTATTAATAACCTTTTTACTCCGTTATTTCCCCTATCTTGGGTTGTACACCTCTATAGTGAAAATGGATAAAAATCAATTAAGCCCTTTGTTTTAGCCCTCCTTAAACAAGCCATATACTCAATTTGATCTTAATTGATGAATGTTAAAGTCTCATTATCCATAATAAAGATGATCTCTTTGGATATAGAGAAGTGTTGAAGTATCAAGTTGGAATTATATAAAAATGTTATATGAATTTATATACTAAATTGGCAATAGTGTTACCGTTTCTTCTGCTTCCAAGTTCTCAATCATTTCATGCCAAGACTTTGGCTTATTTGACAAGACCGAATAATAACGTTTCAAAAATTTCACAATTAGTTCTGTTTTCACTTCATTGCTGCTGGATTCCATTGGAAGAAAACAAAGATCAAGCCCTGTTACGGCCTCTCCATCATTGTTCCAGGATGGATGGACATAAGGAAAATTAAGATGCTTATAACCAAGATGGGACAGTACCTCCCGGCGAACATATGGATCCATAGATTTCACTGCACCAAATTCATGATATTCTACCCGATAAGGATCATAAATTTCGGCGAACATCCCGAAAAGCTGCTTTCCACTCGCTACGGCTAAGACGTTTAAGTCCTCTAACCTCTTTTGGGCTAAAAACGGACCAATGCCGAGCCCGTCGCGGCCAATGATTGTAAAGTCTGTCATCGCAACATTAAAATCCTCATAATAGCGATACTCCGTCGCCCCTACTACCTCCCCTTCAAGATCAGCAACAAAGACACGGATTCCTGGATCTTCGAGAGGTTCTTTCCAAAGGTCGAATTCCAATACTTCTTCTGGAGGAAATATGTCTTGCATTAATTGATGCATTTGTTTGAATAAAGGATCTTGTATACTCTCAATTCTTTGATATTCCATTTTCGTCATTCTCCTTGTTTCAATATTCATGTATAGAAAGGGTTTTTCCATTCCATGAGCGTTCCATAATTGGAAGACTCTGTATCCTCCAAATAGTTATCTACTATTTTAATAGGAGTACGGCCGCAGCGAAGTAAAAAGGTGATGACAGGATCTTTTAGTTCCCCTTTTACGACTGCCTCAAGGTATTGTTCCGGCGTCATCTCCTTTGCTTTTTTATGATACCCCGGCATTCTGCCTCCGCCTAACAACCGGTCCAGCCCCTTGTGAACGACAACATCATACATGGCTAGCATTAGCCATTTTCCTAATCCTAATTTTCGATAGGAAGGCCGCACACTAATATCGACGACATAAAGCGTCTTTCCCTTAGGATTATGATTGCTAATATAGCCATTATCCGTAATCTCTTCCCATGTATGCTCCGGATGCTTCGGGTCAAAGTCAACAAGCAACCCGGTCATTGAACCCGCAATCTCACCATTTACCTCAATGCATAACGCTCCCTCGGGAAACAAGGTAACATGGTTGTGCAATTGCTCCGTATTCCACCATAATTCAGATGGAAATGGCGGAGGGAAACTTTCCTGTTGAATGCGAATTAAACCAGAAAAATCCTCTTCTTTATAATTACGGATCACCGCCAGGACAGGACGATCCTCGTCGAAGACAAAAAACTCTTTTCGATACACGGCGACTCCTCCTTACTTACACTTGTGCGATGAGTTCTTTTTTTGGTTCCCAATCTGGATAAAGATCGGTACGACGATCACGCCATGTGGTGACAGAACCACTTTCACGAACCTGATATAACAGCTCTATATCCAAATCAGCCGTTACAATCATATCTTGATTGATTTCCCCTTCTACTAGAATACCGCGGGGAGGGAATGGAACATCGTTTGGCGTAATCACGGCTGCCTGTCCAAAATTACCTCGCATAAAGTCAACTGTAGGAAGGGAACCAACTGTACCGGTAGTAACGACATACACTTGATTTTCAACGGCTCTCGCATGGCTAGTGTAGCGAACACGATGAAATCCATGACGGTCATCGGTACATGAAGGACAGAAAATGATATCAGCCCCCTTCGCTTTCGCCATTCGGACAATTTCGGGAAATTCGATGTCATAGCAGGTCAACATGGCAATTGTTCCTTTGTCAGTCTTGAATACTTCTAGGCTTTCACCAGGGGTCATGTTCCATTCCTTCACTTCCGTCGGAGTGATATGAAGCTTTGCCTGTTCTGCGACTCTTCCATCCGGATAGAACAAATGAGCAACATTGTATAATCGGTCACCTTTACGAATGACATGAGTTCCCCCAATTACATGCATCTTTGTTTGCTTCGCAAAATTTATAAATAAAGACCGATACTGTTCCGTAAAATCAGGCAAATCTTGAATTGTCAAAGAATTGCCTTGCTGATTGCCAATAGACATTAGCTGAGTAGTGAAAAATTCCGGGAACATGACAAAATCCGCTCCAAATTCTTTAGTTGTTTTCATATAATGTTCTACTTGTTTTGCAAATTCGTCAAAGGATTGTATCGTGCGTAGCTGATATTGAATCGCTGAGACTCTTAGTTTCATAGTCTTCTCCTTTCTTATCATCCCTCTATATGCCTTCTTTGAAGTTCTTATTTTTAAACAACGAAAGTACTGGATAAGGAGAATCAAGACGCTTCAGGTCCTTATAAGGTATAAAATGACCCTCTATGGTCTCTTTTATTTTCGTTATTACATAAACACGACCATCTATAAAAAACACTCTTAACACCTGCCCGATATAAGCCTATAAGTATTTCAACCTTTTTACTCAGAAGGTATCTAATCTAAATACACAAAATAGACTTCAATGAAAGCCGAAGTTATAATACTATTTATTTAGATAACCGTTTCATAAGAATGTCCTTTTCGTTTTCAAAACCAGGCTTACCAAGTAAAGCAAACATATTTTTCTTATAAGCTTCCACCCCTGGCTGATCAAATGGGTTTACACCTAACAGGTGTCCACTAATGGCACAAGCCTTTTCAAAGAAATAAACCATTTCACCAAAGGTATGTTCATTCAGTTCATTCAGTTCTACAAGTAAATTGGGGACTCCCCCGTCTATATGAGCCAATACCGTCCCCTGAAACGCCTTTTTGTTGACTTCGTCTATGGTCTTATTAGCCAAGAAGTTTAATCCATCGATGTTTTCTGAATCCTCTTGAATCGTTAACTCAATACGGGGTTTGCTAACCTGCAACACCGTTTCTATCAGATTGCGTCGGCCTTCTTGCACATATTGACCCATTGAATGTAAATCAGTTGTAAAATCAACAGATGCAGGAAAGAGACCTTTCTGATCTTTCCCTTCACTTTCTCCAAATAGCTGCTTCCACCATTCAGATATGTAATGAAGGGATGGTTCATAGTTAACAAGTAATTCGATAGCTTTCCCTTTACGGTAAAGGACATTGCGTACAGCAGCGTACTGATAGCACTCATTCGTTAAAAGATTCGAATCGTTGTATTTATGGTAAGCCTCTATTGCGCCTTCCATCATTCGGTCAATGTTCAGTCCAGCTACTGCAATTGGTAAGAGACCAACAGCTGTCAGAACAGAATATCTTCCGCCTACATCATCTGGAATCACAAAAGTTTCATACCCTTCTTCATCAGCAAGCTGTTTTAATGCTCCCTTGGCTTGATCAGTGGTAGCATAAATCCGATTTCTTGCCTCTTCTTTTCCATATCTTTTTTCCATATAATCACGGAAAATACGGAAAGCAATGGCAGGCTCCGTTGTTGTTCCCGATTTAGAAATAACGTTAACAGAGACATCTTTATCTTCTAATAGCTCTAATAAATGAGTTATATAAGTAGAACTGAGGTTGTGACCGGCAAAATAAACCTGTGTTGTGCTATTCATTTGATTATGAAAGCTATGGGACAAGGCTTCAATTGCTGCTCTGGCTCCTAGATAAGAACCGCCGATTCCAATCACAATAAGAGCATCTGACTGATGGCGAATTCTTTCAGCAGCCTCCTTAATTCTCATAAATTCATCTTTATCATAGTGAATGGGCAAATCAACCCATCCGAGAAAATCAGATCCTGGTCCTTTTTTTTCATGCAGCATATTGTGAACTGTTTTTACAAATTCACTTAGATGATTAATTTCACTCTTTTTCATAAACGGTAATGCATTAGAGTAATCAAAAGAAATGGTCATACATCCTTCTCCTCTTCATTTGAATATCTACACTGTTCCTTGTTCCTCGTAGAAGTCCGTTTTTATATATTACGTTCCACTGAAAATGCCCACTCTACTACACCCATATACAAACTTTTCAAATAATTCTTTACCTTAAACCCTTATAGCGTTCTCACTTTTTTCTACAGCATGCCCTCCAAATTCGTTGCGTAAAGCTGCTACCACTTTGCCTGTAAAAGTATCGTTTTCTAAGGAACGATAACGCATCAATAGGGACAAGGCAATAACAGGTGTGGCTGTTTGTAGATCAAGAGCTGTTTCAACCGTCCATTTTCCTTCCCCCGAAGAATGCATAATCCCTTTGATTTCTTCTAATTTTGCGTCTTTAGAAAAGGCTCGCTCTGTTAAATCCATAAGCCACGAACGAATCACTGATCCATTGTTCCATACTCTCGCCACTTTTTCGTAGTCATAATCAAATTCGCTTTTCTCTAATACCTCAAACCCTTCACCAATAGCAGCCATCATCCCATATTCAATCCCATTATGGACCATTTTTAAAAAGTGACCGCTCCCTGCTTTTCCTGCATATAAATATCCGTTTTCTATTGCAGTGTCACGGAAAATAGTTTCTACAACATTCCAGGATTCAATATCTCCGCCAATCATATAACAAGCTCCGTTACGAGCACCTTCCATCCCGCCGGACGTTCCAACATCCATAAAGCTGATACCATATTTCTTTAACCGGTTGTACCGGTCAATGGATTCCTTATAGTGAGAATTCCCAGCTTCAATGACGATGTCCCCGCTATTTAATAAAGGTGTAAGTTCATTAAGCACTGAATCAACAACTGTATGGGGAACCATTAACCAAAGAACTCTTGGCTGCTCTAATGATTGAACAAGCTCCAACAAGCTAGAAGTACCTTTAGCTCCGTACTTTTCTATTTCTTCTACAGCACGTTGATTTAGATCAAAAACGGCTACTTCATGCTTATGGTCTATTAAATTTTCACCTAGGTTCAACCCCATTTTTCCTAACCCGATTAACCCAACCTTCATGTTGTTCCCTCCTATAAGTAATTTAATAAAAAGACAATTTTCACCCTTGTCTGTACACTATTTTTCTAGACATTATCTAGGTTATCTGTAAATCGGCTTTTTCTTGTGAACATTCAGCCTTTCCGAGTATTTATAAATCCCACCAATTAAAACCATCCTCTTGCAATAATTCGTAGGAAGCATCTGGACCCATTGAACCCGAACGATACGGATGAAGGAGAAGGCTGTTTTCTTCAAATGATTCCAGAATTGGTTGTACCCATCTCCACGATAATTCAACTTCCTTCCAATGGGTAAAGAATGTTGAATCTCCGCGCAAAGCATCGAACAACAAGAGTTCATACGCTTCTGGAACATTTTTTGGACTGGCTGAAAAATCTATACTGACAGGCTCGATTTGATTCGTTAATGGGTTTTTCATATTTAATTGTAGTGAAACGCCTTCGTGCGGACTAATTTGGATGACCAAAAGATTAGGCGTCATTACATCGTGCTGGAGCATATTCAGATCTTTTAACGGATTTTTGAATTCAATCACAACACGCGTTAACTTTTCCTTCATTCTTTTTCCCGTACGAATATAGAATGGGACTCCGCTCCATATAGCATCATCAATCCATAAACGTGCTGCAATAAACGTATCATTTGTTGAAGAATTCTCAATTCCAGGCTCTTCTTTATAACCAACAACCGGTCTGCCATCTATTTCTCCCGAAACGTATTGACCCCGGATAACATCTGTAATGACACCTTTCTTCCCCAAAGGCCGAAGAAATTCCATAATTCTCCTCTTCTCATTACCGACCTCTCTGGCGCTGAGTTTGTTGGGAAGATGCATGGCTGTCATCATAAGTAACTGCAGTAAATGATTTTGAAACATATCTCGGATAGCTCCGGCCTGATCATAATAATCAGATCGCTCTTCAACCCCAACCGTCTCACTGGCTGTGATTTGTACATTGGCAATGTACTGATTATTCATAAACGCTTGAAGTACAGGATTAGAGAATTCTAATCCCTCAAGATTTTGGACCATCGGCTTGCCAAGATAATGATCAATGCGATAAATCTCCTCCTCTTCAAATGTCCGGCTTAATTTTTCATTTAACTTTAAAGCTGATTTCAAATCATGTCCGAATGGTTTTTCTATAATGAGACGCTTCCACCCTTTTTTGGAGCTTAACCCGCTTTCCTTAATATTTGACGTAATAACATCCACAAACTCCGGTGCAACGGATAAGTAAAAAATGCGGTTTTCAGGGAGCCCTAATTGCTCTTCACGTCTTTCAATAGTTTCAAGTAATTTTTTATATCCTTCATACTCCGTTACATCCAGGGAACAATACCGAAATGCATCAAGAAACTTTTCCATTTTTAAAGAATTATTGATCGAACGCCTAGAGAATGTTTTAATTGACTGTTCAACATGGGTTTGAAATGTATAGTCAGACCATTCCCTTCTTCCTAAACCAATAATTGAAAATGAGTTAGGCATCTTGCCATCAAGAAATAAATTATATAAAGCAGAGAAGATTTTTCTCTTAGCCAAGTCTCCTGTTGCTCCAAACAAAACAAAGGTCATAGAATCCAGTTCCAGCATTTTTGAAACATCAAAAGAATTCTCCTCTAGATCACTGCGAGAAATAGCTAATTTACTCATTAGATCCCCTCCTATGTTCTTTATCACTTTTTCAACATCTTTACAGCCATCAGTATAACGCGTATAATATTTACTTGTAAGTACGCACTTTTTTTTCATATAGTATCAAATAGTATACTGTTACCTATAACTGACATGGAGGTGAAATGCATGGGACGTATTTGTATAAAGGAGTTTAACTGTGAAAAAGAGTTAACCCTTTCTGTAATTGGGGGTAAATGGAAGATGCTAATTTTATGGCATCTAGGCAAAGAAGGTACAAAACGCTTTAATGAATTGAAATCTCTTATACCTGGTATTACTCAAAGAATGCTTGTTAACCAATTACGTGAACTGGAAGAGGATCTTATTATTCACCGTGAAGTTTATCCCGTTGTACCACCTAAAGTAGAATACTCACTGACAGAAAAAGGGGAAAGTCTAATGCCTATTCTCGAATCGATGTATGAATGGGGTAAGAACTATATGGAAACTATTTTGAAAAAACAGGAAGAAGAAGAACTCGAATCTAGTAAATAGAAAGAAATCTCTTTGGAAATAAATTGCGTATTCACCATTAATGCGAGTCAAAACTGTTGAGAAAAACAGGATTATTAAGGTTGATTAGCATTGAGAAAATTACATAAATCAAATATATAATAGCTAAATCCTTCGGGTAAATATTTCGTTTCAATTTTAGCTGAAACCGAAGTTGAACCACTTAGAAAGACAGATTCATCCGTGGGAATAGATGTAGGGCTAAAAGACTTTGCTACTCTTTCAGATGGTACAGTCTATGCAAACCCTAAATTCTTTCGCACATTAGAAATAAAATTAGCAAAATCGCAATGTATATTATCAAGGAGACAAATTGGTTCCTCTAATTGGCTTAAATAAAAAGTAAAAGTAGCTCGACTTCACGAAAAAATTGCTAATGCAAGAAAAGATATGTTAGATAAAATCTCTACTGAGATTGTCAAAAACCACGACATCATTGGTATTGAAGATTTGTCTGTTAAAAATATGTTAAAGAATCACAGACTTGCAAAAGCGATTAGTGAAGTGTCGTGGTCACAATTCAGAACGATGCTTGAATATAAGGCTAAATGGTACGGAAAACAAGTTGTTGCAGTAGCAAAAAACTTTCCTTCAAGTCAACTATGTTCCAATTGTGGTCACAAACACAAAGACGTTAAAAATCTTGCTTTGCGTGAATGGACTTGTCCGACTTGTGAAAGTCATCATCAAAGAGATATAAACGCAAGTATTAACCTTCGTAGCGAAGCGTTACGATTAACCGTATCAACTACGGGGATAGCCTAATCCATAACTAACCGTTAGGTTGGTGTTCTTAGGAATCCCCCACTTCAATCAGGCCGCATGGGCGATAAGTGGTGGTAGTTCAATACTGACTCTTACTTGTTTACAATCCAATAAACTTCCTCTTCTTAACAGTATAATTTTTTATACTATATGTGATTAAAGTCCATACTTCCTTTTTATGGAAATCTAACCTAGAATGAAGTCACGGAAAACATGAAAATTAAATCCCAAAATGTATCATATATTTATTTTCTTCTTCTGATTGTTTAATTTTTGCTGCTAAATCTGTAAGTTCGTTAGACCTATTGAAGTTTGGCGAAGATACAACAACATCATAAAATAATGAAAAAGATTCAGGGCGAATGGAAGTAACTCTTCATTATTTTTAAGCTCTCCGAAAGATTATTAATGAGATCATCATCAACTGAAATACAATTATATTCTTTGGGAGCGTAGTAGCTATAATCTTTTCGAATATTAAAAACATCGATAATCCCAAACTCATGAAACGGCATAAATATTTATCAACCTTTCACATTTATAAAATTATTAGTTGTTTAAAGAAATATCAGCCACTCCGCAGCTGTTATTAAACATTAGCGCCCTATCGTATTATAAGGTCATCCAGATTGTTATTTTTATCTGGTTGGCCTATTTTTTATAGGTTATTCTTTAGGTAGTCGGGGTAGGACGCAAGCGCCCTTGGGACTATTTGATCCCGTCCGTTATACTGTCCACCCCCTACTTGTAGAAACATGTTTGAGGCTGGTTGGGGCTTAGACCCCGCATAACAAGCGAAGCTATGACACTACAAGATAGACAGGGACTACCGACAAATCTTGTATGAGGAGATGTGATAAAGTATGGATCCAGTGATTGGCCTGGATGTCGCAAAAGGAGAAAGCCAAGTTCAAGCTTTCCTGGCAAGAAAGCACCCCTTTGGAAAGACCTTTAAGTTTAAGCATGACACCAATGGACTGCGGGATTTTTATGTATTTTACAAAGAGGTAGAACGACACGCTGACGCTGAACCTGTCATCATTTTTGAATCTACAGGTCATTACCACGAACCGATTTTACAATATCTTGAGGAAAGAGAAATTACCTACTACTTAGTAAAAAATCCCGTTGTTTCTTACGAAACGAAAAAAAGTAGCCTTCGAAAAGTGAAGTCGGACCCTGCTGATGCGAAACATTTGTGTGAACTGTACTACAAAGAGGACTTAACAGTGTTTCATCGAAAGAGTATTCAAACCATGAACTTGAGAAATTTGAGTAGACAACACGATTCATTAACACGTAATTATGTTCAACTAAAACTACAGTTTCAAACCATTCTTGATCAAGTGTTCCCTGAATATAAAGGGGTTTTTAGTAATTTATTTTCGCCTATATCATTAAAGACTTTACTCATCTATCCTACTTCTGATGACGTGTTGAAGGTACGAACTGATGAAATAG
>NZ_JAWRVL010000040.1:0-27169 GCF_036663595.1 Halalkalibacter lacteus | reverse complement strand
CTTTTTTATTTAATTGTACACAAAAAGACCCTATAGAGCAGTCTTTTTCAAGTGTCTACTCTACAGGGTACATTTTAGGTTTCTCATAGCAGGCGCGCAACGTGCGGAGCCATTGCCGCTTCCTCGATGGACTTTTTCAGTGCCCTCGATTTTTACCTTTTTCAGTAGCCTCAATTTACACCCGCATTTTTTTAATGGATGCTTTGGAACTGATTATAGCAAAGCAACATGGAGAAGTTTATCTAGAGAATTCAGAAGGACAATTTATAAAAGGAACGACCATTATCCCAGCAGAGCCAACTTGTTCACCTCATCCAATTTATCTTTCCTATACTTACGAGGAGTTTATTGAAGGGCTCCGTCCAGAATTGGTTCATTGGTTAAGGTTAATAACGTTCAGCAGATGTTGTCAGGTATTTTTTGTGAAATTCTGTCATGAAGGAGGAAGCTGGTATAGGTCTTTGAGAGCAGTATAAATGTACTAATTAATTTAAATTATTTAAAAATATAAAAAATTCACACAATATTACTTGTTTCATTGAGTGAATTATGTTAACTTTTTTTATACAAAGTGAACGAAGTGGAAAAACTTCTTTCCAATAGAATTCCAACGTTATTGGAAGCGTTTACTCAGATTGCTGTAGAAAGTGTAGGTGATACATAGCAGTTAATAATCTATTCAAAATCCTATTTATAGATAGGAGAAATTCAACAAAAATACTTCGTTCAGTGAATAAAGTATTTGCTAGACATTTAAGAGTGCTTAATAGAACAAGAAAAAGAAGTGAGGAGATATTATGCAAAGGAATAAGCTAAAATATTTACAGAAGACCATAACACTATCAATTTTTGTTTTTATTGTATTTTCTGCGTTTATTGTTAGTTCAACATTTGCAAGAGATAGTCAGTTTACTAGGCAGGGTGCAGGTCCGATGTACTGGATCACTTACGAGCATCAATATGGAAAAGATGTATTTATGCCGGAACATCGCTTCAAAGATAATATCGATTGGATGGCTGAAAATTTCCTTCGATACGGTTATGACATGATTAGTACCGATGGATGGATTGAAGGTGTTAAACTATTAAATAAAAACGGTTACGTAGTTACGCATAATGATAGATGGATGAGTGATCCTATTTATATGGATGGTCGCGAAAATCCATATCTGAAGACAGGACAGTTATTTAATGGTGATTTTGAGTATGCAACGACGGAAAGTTGGGAGGTTGAAGGGAATGCTGATTATGGAGTAAATAAGGAAAATGCTCGTGATAACTTTAAATTTTACTTTTATAAAGATTCAGCTTATAGTTCTTCCTTAAGTCAAACTGTAACAGAACTAATTGAGGGTGAAACCTATCGTCTATCTGCTTGGGTCACGTTAGAGGATTATAGTGGTACGAATCAGTTTACGGAAGAATCAATTGGAAGTCATGCTGAAATGCGAATTAGCCAGAATGGAGAAGTCGTAGACAGTGTTTCGATCGAGTTAAGCTCTCATTCTACCGACTATAAGAACTATACACTTGATGTGGTCGGAGATGTGACTGATGTGACTGTTGAGTTTGTTATTAATTCCGCAGTTGGAAGCGCTTCCTTACAACTTGATGATATTACGTTTGAAGTGTTTGATGATGAGCAATCAATGTTTCCAGAAGGAAATTTAGTGGAAAATGGAGACTTTGAGCAGGAAGAAACAATTGGCTGGACTTTTGAGGGAGATTTTGCTCATGGTCGAAATAATAATGATGATGGAACAAAATCGCTATATACGTGGAATTGGGAATCGAATTTACAAAACGTTTCACAAACTATCACAGAGTTACCAGATGGTAGATATTATGTAAATGCTAGAGTCAAAGCAAAAAATGGCATTACAAATGCTGAAGATGATTCGGTAGTAATGAAGATTTCCGGATACGACAGCACTAAACCCGATGCTTCTATTATCAAAGAAATTACAAATGAAGACAATTGGGATCGGTATTTTGAGAATGTTGAAGTAACTTCAGGGGAATTAACAATTGAGTTTATTGTCGATCCGACGATAAATGGTACGAACAGCGCTGGCATCGATATTGATCATGTTTCAGTCGAGTACAATCCATGGCATGGTTATCCAGAAGAGCGTTACCCAGACGGTCATACTTGGAAACACTGGTCGGATTATATAAATGAACAAGGGATGAAATTTGGCGTTTATTACAATCCGATGTGGATCAGTCCAGAGGTTGTAAAAAATCCAGATAAATATACCGTTGTAGGTACAGATACACCAGTTGCTGATCTTATTATTACAGAAGAGGTAATCTTAGAGAGTAATGGATGGAAACGACAAGGTGATCGATTTGATGGTGGCCAAGGTTCAGAAAGAGCCCTTTATTGGTTGAATATGGATCATCCAGATGCTGAAGCGTTTTTAAAAGGATATGTTGACTTTTTTGCAGAGCAAGGTGCTGAATTTCTTCGTGTCGACTTTTTATCTTGGTATGAAAGCGGTTACGATCATGCGATAGGTGAACTCGGTCTTGCTCATACTAAAGAGCAATATGAAAAAGCACTAAAATGGATGGACGAAGCAACTGCAGAAAATGAGATGTTCCTTAGTTTGGTTATGCCGAACTTAACTAATCACGGCGAACTTGAACAAAAGTATGGCGATATGATTCGAATCAATGAAGATGCTTTCGAAGGTGGTTGGGATCATACTAGTGGCCGTAGACAAGAGTGGCAACCGACTTGGTCTCAATGGGCCAATTCATTTCAAGGATTTACCGGCTTTGCCGATATTTCTGGACGCGGTTCGATGATTCTTGACGGTGACTTCATAAAGTTAAATACCTTTGATGACAGCCCGTATGCAGATAACGAAAAGAAAACAACAATATCTTTGCTTGCGATATCAGGTTCTCCAGTTACCATTGCTGATCAATATGACACGATGGGTGATAACTATAAATACTATCAAAATCCTGAATTGATCGAGTTGAACAAACTTGGCTTTGTAGGGAAACCGATTTTCAACTCTGATGAGCATTATAAAGACAATATCAGCCGTGACAGTGAAAGATGGGCGGGTCAATTACCAGATGGTTCATGGGTAATTGCTCTGTTTAATCGTACTGATAACCAAGAAGAGCGTTCGATGGACTTCCAAAATGAACTTGGAATTGAGGAAGAAGTATTTGTTCGAGACCTTTGGGAGCAAGAAGATTTAGGCTACTATACTAGCTATTCTGAAACTCTGGAGCCGCGTGCGAGCAAAGTGTTAAGGTTAGTTCCAGCATCAACTGACAAAGTATTTCAAGCGGAAGTGGCTTCGTATCAAGGAGGAGCGATTTTCGGTAACGACAAAGAGGGATACGATGGATTTGGGTATATCACTGGTCTAGATAATGAAGGTTCAAGGGTGACATTTGCCGTTGAAATGCCTGAGGCCGGAGAATTCTCACTAGATATAAATTATTTCAGTACAGAAGAAAGTACATTAACTCTTTCTGTTGAGGATGTACAGATAAACGTAATTGATACACCGAAAACAGTGACGTTCCCAAGTACTGGAGAAGAGTGGGGTACTGCTCAAGAATCTGTAGAACTGAGCCAAGGGGTAAATATAGTAACCCTTGAATTTACAGGTGAGGATACAGGTTCTGCTCTAATTGACTCCATTCAGTTTGAGGGCTTTACTGATCAAATTGTTAACGGCAACTTTGAAAGCGGAGACTTTACTGGTTGGGATGTAACTGGTTCGAACGCTGGTGTTGATAGCTATGATGTATATAGTGGTCAATACAAAGCTTACTTCTGGAGTGACGAAAGCTATCAGCAAAAGATTGAGCAAGATATTTCTGATTTAGAAGATGGTACTTACACCGTAACGGCTATGGTGAAGCAAAACACAGGTACCCCTTCTCTTAGCAGAATGGAATTAACAAATTACGGCGGAGATAATGTGTACGTTGATATTCCCCATGGTAATGACTACGTGAAGATTAGCGGAATCGTTGATGTAACTGACGGGAGCCTAAACATTGCCTTCTATCAAGATGCTCCTGGTTTTACTAATTTGCAAATTGATCATGTAAGGCTCAAATCAGAGGACTTTGATGAACCAGAAGTTAAATTGTATAATAATCGGTTTGAACAAGGCTTTCATTATTGGAGTCGTAACAATATGATTAATCAGTCTATTCAAACAGAAGAAGATGGAAACTCGTTTGTACAAATTGCAGGTAAGGAAGCTTATTCATCCGATTTGTGGCAATTTGCTAATGCGCCTGTGGAAGGAACTTACGAAATTACACTAAATACTCGTAGGTCAGGAAGTTTTGACAAAGCATCCGTTTATGTTTCTTATTCTGGTGGTGTAAAAGAAGTTTCTATCCCTCCAAGCTTTTATTGGTATGAAGTGAAAATTCCGAACATCCAATTGAAAAACGGAGAAGTGGTTAAAGTAGGCATAATCACTGATGGGCAAGCTGAAAGTGAACTTGATGTTGACGACGTAAAAATAGTTAAAACAGATTCAACAGCCTATCAAGAAGTGACGTCTATTGAAAGCTTAAATGATGAGACACCTTATACTGTAAGTGAAGATGAAAAATCTATCGTGCTCAATGCAGAAAACGATGAAAAGGTAAAAATCGAGTTCGTTCATGAGGATACGGCTAAAGTATGGATGGACCCGACTGGAACGTTTACTAAAGACGATTCTTTTGTTGTTAATCAAGAAGAGGCAAATGTAGTACCTGCCGTAAGTGATGCTGAAGATTATATTTTGATTCAAACAGAAAAGATGAGTATGCGTGCTTACAAAGACCCATTCAAAATTTCTTACTATGATGCAGCAAATACCGAGTTGTGGACAGAGCATAGCGAAGGTGAAGGCTTAGGTTACGACGGAGCTTCAGGTGTTTATGCCTCTATGAACCTTGATCCAAATGAGCATTTCTTTGGATTAGGTGTGGATCGTGATTCACAATCTTTCGACCGTAGAGGTCACAAGGTTGTGATGAGAAACGATATGAAGAGCGGGTATGGTGGAAATACGTCTAATATTTCCGGTAATTTCTTTACTAGTACGAGAGGCTATGGATTGTATTTTGATAATACCTATGAGAATGTTACGTTTGATATGGGCGCCACAGACAGTGGTACCTATTCCTTTAGCGCTCCGAATGGAGAAATGTTATACTACTTTATGGCTGGAGAAGAGGAAGATTCTTTAACGAGTATTTTACAAAGTTTTGCAGATTTAACAGGCACTCCCCCAATGCCGCCACAATGGGCATTAGGTTATATCCAATCTAAGTTTGGTTATAAGAGTTGGGAAGAAGTGAATAATATTGTAGACACGTTCCGAGACAAAGAAATTCCATTAGACAGTGTCATTCTCGATGTTTATTGGACCGAAAAAAATCATTATTTTGATATGACGTGGTCTGAAGCTTTTGCTAATCCGGAACAAAACATGTTGGAGTTAGCTGACAAAGGTATAAGTATAGTACCAATTGTTGATCCTTATATTCAATTGACGGCAAATAATTTTGATGAAGGCGATGAAATGGGGTTCTTTGTTTCTGATTTTTCGGGAAATTCAGTCATTTATAACGCATGGTACGGTCCATCAGGGTTAGTTGACTTTACGAATCCAGATGCTGTTGATTGGTTCAATGCACAAGTTAAAACCTTATATGATGCTGGTGTAAAAGGCTATTGGATTGATTTAAATGAACCAGAAATTTTTACCGACCCTCTACGAGATCAATTCTATAAAGGAAAAGCAGGGGAAATTAGAAATGTATATGCTTCTCATGAAGCAAAATCCTTTTATGACGGGCAAAGAAGCTACTCAAATGACAGAGTATGGCTCTTGTCTCGTTCTGGATTTTCCGGTATCCAAGAATACGGAGCGACAATTTGGACTGGGGACATTGATTCAAGTTGGGAGGCCTTTACTCACAACATGCAATTAGGACTAAGTTCGTCGATGTCTGGTATGCCTTATTTCACAACAGATATTGGCGGATTTTACGGCAAACCGTCTCCTGAACTCTATACACGTTGGATGCAAGCTGGAGCTTTTATGCCAATTTACCGCTCGCATAATTGTGAATGTGAAGACCCTACTAATTCGAGAGAACCTTGGATTTTTGGTGAGGAAGCAGAAGGGATTGTCAAAGAAGCTATTCAACAACGTTACCAACTTCTCCCTTACATTTATTCAGCAACACAACAAACAACAACAGGTGGAAATGTGTCGTTAATGAGACCGCTTGTCATCGATTATACAACGGATGTAAACGTGTATGGTATTGAAGACCAATGGATGTTTGGTCCAAGTATGCTAGTAGCTCCAGTTGCTGAAGAAAGTGCTACCAATAGAAATGTTTATCTTCCAGAAGGTACATGGTATGACTGGAGTACTCATGAAACATTTACCGGAGGACAAAGTATTAATTATGATGTTGATTTATCTACAACTCCGGTATTTGTGAAAGAAGGTGCGATTATTCCGACACGCGAGTATCAAAATTATACTGGTGAAAGACCTGCAACAGAAATTTCACTTAAAGCCTATCCAAAACAGAGTGGAGAAGCATCAAGCTTTACGTTATATGAAGATGACGGTCAAACTTACGAGTATGAAAATGGTCAATCGACTAATACGAATTTTACCATGGCATCCAATGAAGACAGTGTAACACTTGAAATTGCAGCGATGAACGGTAATTTTGACGGGAAGATTGAAAACAGAACATGGGTTGCGGAAATAAAAGTTAATGCAAACGGTGATGAAGAGGTAAACTCTGTTGAACGCAATGGTAATGAATTAACATTGGTTGATTCGAAAACTGCGGTTGAAGCCGGTAACGATGTATGGTACTACGATACTGACACAGATATGTTGTATGTAAGAACGGCAGAGGTACCTACTTCTGAATCACAAGTGATTTCAATAAATAAAAGTGAGCAAGGTGGGAAGTGATCCGGCTAACGGAAGTGAAACAAGTGAGGGAGGATCGGAAATTAGTGATTTTGAAAGTAAATGGTTTTAGAAAACATCAGGTCGTTCAAACCTGGTTCTCATCCAAGTTTTGGCAGGTAAGTGTGGATAATGAATTCATGTAGAAGCGTTTCTTAGTCATATCTCCTCATTATATGTTAAAGTAACTTCAAGAAAGCTTGAAAACGTGCAAGCAACAGCGTAAACAAAAAACATAAATTAGGATGGTGTCAATCATGGCAATTAAACAACTTACAAGTACCGAAGACATGAATCAATTTGTACAACAATCAGGAAGACACTTGCTTTTGAAGCATAGTACAACTTGCCCAATTAGTGCCAAAGCACATGAAGAATTTCAAGCCTTTGTTGAGGAGACGAACACGTCTGCAGCGATTGTATTTGTAATTGAAAATAGACCTGTATCCAACCAAATTGCCGAAGATTTCGGAATTAAGCATGAATCACCACAAGTTTTCTTAATTGAAGATGGGAAAGTTCGTTGGAATACGTCTCACTGGAAGATAAAAAAAACATCGCTAAAGGAGGCTATGAGTGAATGAGTAAACAAGTGTTCGTCTATTCAACAGATGGGTGTGTGGAGTGCACCTATGTGAAACAAATGTTAAAAGACGAAGGAGTTTCATTTGAGGTAAGAGATGTTATGGCTAGTGAGGAATATCAAAAAGAGGTCGAAAAGTTTGGCTTCATGGGTGTGCCTGTTACAGTTGTAGGGAACCAAGCAGTGAAAGGGTTTACGCCCGAATTAAAAGAACTTATTAACAACGCCAAAAAGTAAAAAATGACTCTGCTGTCGATTAATAGCTTATTAAAAAAATGCGGGATTTACACCCGCATTTTTTTGCGTATTCTTTTGAACTGGTTAATAGTCAAGGAACAATGAAGGATTTGAATCGATATTTGAAAAGTGCTAATTGTAATCGACAACAAAGTGTAGTGAGTGGAAGGTTAAATGATTCTAGTTAGTCGATAAAAATTTGATTTAGTAGATAAATTTTGATATAAGCCGATAAATTCTACCGGCATTTTAACTTATTGCCGAATAGCCACTTTTTATTAGAAGTTTTGTCATGAGGGAGGAAAACGACCATAGTCGTATCTAATATGTACATCAAACCTATATTTTTTACAAAGAAAATAAAAAGAGGTGAGCATATGGAAAACGAACAAAAGAAGTATACAATTAAGGAGGTTTCTAAGAGTTTAAAAATTTCGGTAGGGAAACTTAGAGAGTGGGAAGATATGTTTCCGAATGCTCTCTATGTGCAAAGAACGAAAACAGGAGCAAGACTATACACCGATTATGACATAGAGACTTTAAAGAAAATAAAAATATTAAAAGCTAAAAATATAAACGAGCATGACCTCAACTTTATTCTTGATACGAACAATGAGGTTGATCAAGATGATCAAAGCGAAGCACCTCAAGAATATTATACGCTTGTATCCTTACAAAATGAAACGATCGAAACCATTCAAAAATTAACAGAATCAGTTGCTACAATAAAGGAAGAGTTCATTCAAGAAGTCAAAGAGGAAGTAAAAAGTGAAATGAATGAAGGACATAGCAAAACGAAATCTCTTATCCAATCATATTCCCATATGATTGTAGACACAGCAGAAACCTCGAAAGAAGAATTAATACAATTAAGACAAGACATTCATCGCGAAGAAGAAGAGAAACTTTTTATCCAACAAAAGCTTGAAGAAAGAGAAACGCAGTTTCAAGAATTTGTCCAATCGTATAGAGAGGCAGCTGCTGCAAAGCAAAAACAAAAGTTCCCTAATTGGTTATCTATTTTCAAAACGAAAAAAGAAAGTTCTATCGATTTATCTTAAATGGAATTAGTTCCTGCCCCAGTGCATTAACGGAGGCTACTGAAAAAGGTCGGTTTTCGAGGGCACTGAAAAAGGTTGCTTTTTAACTTTTTCAGTGGCCTCCGGTTTTCACCTTTTCAATAGCCTCTAAGTAACGTGCGGAGCCGTTGCATTGGTTTCACCGGTTACTGATGTAAAAAGCTGTCCGATGTCATGTTCCGTCAAATGAACACGTTTTGAAACATCCTTTAATGTAAACGTTGCATGAAATTCGTAATTATACGATTTAACAGTACTTTGGGCGATTTTAGTTAAAGCTTTATTATTATTGGCCAACCTTCTCAATTGAAAATAATTGAGGAGGTTTTTTATTGGGAAAAATAAAGAAACTGAAAGCGCTGGTAGGATTTCACTTTGCCTCATACCAGTTGTTAAGGCCAGGAGGGCTTCATCTGTATTTTGAAATACCTATCTGTTCCAGGCTTTCTAGTCAACAATTACTGCTCAAATGCTTTAAACGGTTACATGAAAATGTTAGTAAGTATATCTAACAAGTTAAGTTGTCTTTCTACTTTCATGTGTTAGTGTAAACTTATAAGAAGACGGAATAAATAGAAAAATTAGAATATTAAGAGAGGATCAATCAATATTTTTTGCATCGAATAATTGTATACAATTATACAATTATTCAAAAGAAAGTAAGAGCTGATTTTTTGGAGGTGGAAAATGACTAGAATGGAACTGAGGACACGTAGATTATCCAAAGATAACGCATATTTTGATCTTAAAGAAAAAATCATTTTTGGAGAATTAAAGCCTGATGAAGTTGTCCCTGAGGAAAAATTAGCGAATTTGCTTTCTATTAGTAGAACACCTTTAAGGGAGGCAATTCAACGATTAGAGAATGAAGAATTTTTAGTAAGACAGCCAAATGGCAGATTGAAAGTAGCTTCTGTAAGCAAGAAAGAGGTTGAAGAGATTTTTTTGATTCGCAGTATGCTTGAAGGGTTTATAGCAAGAAACGCAACTAAGAATGCAACGGAACGAGATATCCAAACATTAACGACAAGCCTTGAGAATATGAGAGAATCACACGAACTCGGCAACAATGAAAATATTGTTACATATGGAAATGACTTTCATGATTGTCTCTCAGAAATGAGTGGACTTCACACATTTCCAAAGATTCTAAATATGATTAAAGACCACGCTATTCGTTATTGTATTCTCGTTTCCATGTACGGGGATTGGAATGAAAAAGCGGATAAAGAGCACACTCGAATCTTAAATTGTATTATTGAAAAAGATGAAGAAGGTGCAGAGATGGCAATGAAGGATCACATTCTCAGTAGCTTAGAAACTGCCGTGAATAGAATACCAGAAATGCAAAAGGAGTGAATGATTTGAGGGAAAATTGGAGCATTGATACAAAGCTTATTCATGAAGTCTTACTTCAAAATAAAAAACGAGAGCAATTTCTCCAAGCATTGTTCCTGCTGTTGCCTTTGCATTCCCGGATGTTGAAACAGCCGCTGCAATAGTGTCCGGAGAAAGCGAGGGAATCTATTACGGTAGATATGGCAATTCAACGCTCAAGACACTTGAGGAAAAAATAGCCATGTTAGAAGGTGGTGAGGCTGCCTTAGGATTAGCGAGTGGAATGGCTGCTATATCCACTGCATTCCTTTACTTCTTACAGCAAGGTGACCATGTACTCGTAACGAAGGACGTTTATGGTGGAACATTTAGCTTTCTCACCTCTTTAATCCCAAGGTTTGGTATTGCATATGATTTTGCAGACTGTACGGATGAGGAAGCAATCATTAGAGGGATTAAGGAAAATACAAAAGCTATCTATATTGAAACACCATCTAATCCTAATTTAACAGTTCTTGATATTAAAAGAATAAGTGAAATATGCAAGCTCTATCAATTGCAATTGATTGTAGACAATACGTTCATGAGTCCCTACCTCCAAACACCGCTAGAGTACGGTGCTGATATAGTCGTACACAGTGCAACAAAATATATCAACGGTCATGGTGATGTTCTAGCAGGGTTTGTTGTTGGAGAAAAAGCAGTAATAGCTCATATGAGAAAGAAGTTTATGGGTGATTTAGGACAAAATTTAAATGCTTGGGAATCGTTTTTAATCTTAAGAGGGTTAAAAACAATGGGTCTTCGAATCCAGAGACATTGTTCAACTTCTGAGAAAATTGCTGAATACTTGCAAGGCCATTCTTCGATAGAAAAAGTTTATTATCCCGGTCTAACGTCACATCCTCAACATGAGCTGGCGAAATGTCAAATGAAAGCAATGGGTGGGATCATCTCCTTTGAAGTAAAGGGCGGATTAAAAGCTGCAGTAAATTTTATTAACTCGTTAAAACTTGCCTTGATCTCGTTTAGTTTAGGAGACCCTGAAACATTAGTACAGCATCCGGCTTCAATGACACACGTTTCCATTCCAGAAGAAGAGAGAAAGAAATTTGGTATAACGGACGGATTAATCCGCTTATCGGTAGGATTAGAAGATGCTCAAGACATCATTAATGACTTAGATCAAGCATTATTAGTGTTATATACAAAGATGAAATAAATAATTTTTTAGGAAATACAACGTTAATTGGATAGGAGGCTTTAAAATGAAAAAGGAAAAAATGAGGAGAGGACTGAATGCTTGATGGCAATGATTGAACTAAAGGATGTCTGCAAAACATACTTTCGGCAAGGTATAACGAATGAGGCATTAAAGGATATCCAATTAACCGTTGAAAAAGGAGATATTTATGGTGTTATTGGTTATAGTGGAGCAGGAAAAAGCACGTTAATCCGCCTCGTTAACTATCTTGAAAAACCTACATCAGGGCAGGTTTTTGTTGAAGGAAAAGCATTAGATTCCTTCACTGTTAGAGAATTGCGAACGGTAAAAAAGGGGATCGGGATGATCTTTCAACACTTTAACTTATTAAATTCAAAATCAGTTTATCACAATGTTGCACTTCCTCTTATTCTATCAAAAAAGAGCAAACGAGAAATAAACGCGAGAGTAACGGAATTACTAGAATTTGTCGGACTTAGTGACAAAGCCAGTAGTTTTCCTAATGAATTATCAGGTGGTCAAAAACAACGTGTTGGAATTGCACGAGCATTGGCTTCCAACCCATCTATCCTTCTATGCGATGAAGCAACCTCCGCCTTAGATCCTCAAACAACCCGGTCAATTTTACAATTATTAAAGAAAATTAATATTGAGTATAACATTACAATTATGATCATTACCCACGAAATGTCCGTTATCCAAGAAATCTGCAATAAAGTAGCCGTTATGGAAAAAGGTGAAATTATTGAACAAGGTACAGTCCTTGAAGTGTTTGGACATCCCCAACACCCAACAACAAAGACGTTTGTGGAAACCGTCATCCATAAAAGCATTCCACCGAGTGTAAAACGTTTGATAAAAATGGAAAATGGAAGCCGCATATACAGTCTAGAAATTATTGGCGATAGAGCTTCCGAACCGTTAGTAGACTCCTTAATTCGCAGTCATGATGTAAAAGTGAATATTTTATTTGCAAATATAAGTGAACTGCAAGATACGACCCTGGTTAATATGTATCTTCAACTACAAGGAGAACCCTCAGCAATTGATAAAGCGATAGTTTATCTTACAAATAACGGTGCTGTAATGAAGGAGGTAGTAGAAAAATGATATCCACAACGATTACATTGGATCAATTCTTGCGTGCTATTAATGAAACATTGTATATGGTCGGTTTCTCATTGCTTATTGGATCGTTAATTGGAATTCCGATTGGGATCCTACTTGTAGTCACTCGTCCAGGTGGAGTATTAAAAAATAAAATCGTCTACCAAGTGTTAAATCCAATTATAAATATTGTTCGCTCATTGCCCTTTATTATCTTGATGGTAGCGATTATTCCATTTACTCGTTTGATTGTGCAAACCTCCATTGGGACAAGCGCAGCCATCGTACCATTAATCATTTTTATTTCTCCGTTTATAGGACGCCTAGTGGAAAATTCCTTACTTGAAGTCAACCCGGGGATTGTAGAAGCAGCAGAAGCAATGGGGGCAACACCGTTTCAAGTCATTTGGTACTTTTTGCTGCCTGAAGCTTTCGGATCGTTAATTTTATCTCTAACAACTGCAACAATCGGTTTAATTGGGGCAACAGCAATGGCTGGAACAGTTGGTGGCGGAGGTATTGGTGATTTAGCGATCGTATTTGGATACCAGCGATTCGACACATTTGTTATGGTGACCACAGTCGTTGTGTTAATTATTTTTGTACAGAGCATTCAGTCTGCAGGAAATGTACTTGCCAGAAAAGTAAGGCGTCATTAAACAAAGATGAGAAAAAGAGACTTATCTCTTTTCATCATATAAATCAATAGCAAAAAGGAGGAATAATTGGATGAAGGAGTGGCAGAAACAAGAGAGATTTGAAGCATTGCTTTCTGGAGAATTGACTGATAGGCCAATTATTAGTGGATGGAGACATTTTCTAGACAAAGAACAAAACGCCGATGATTTAGCTGAAACGACAATTGCTTTTACAAAGCAATTTGAATGGGATTGGGTAAAAATCAACCCGCGTGCTACGTATCTTGCAGAAATTTGGGGAAACACATTTGATTTTCATGATTACAATTGGGTGTTTCCAAAACAAACGCTAGCCGCTATTAACAAGCCTGAGGATGTGTGGGATCTTCAAAGAATGAAACCAGCGAGCTCTCCTCCGCTGTTAGAGCAGTTGGATGCTGCTAAAAAAATAAGAGAAGGACTGCCTGACACACCATTAACTCAAACGATTTTCTCACCACTTACTGTCCTGTTATTTTTAGCTGGTCAAGCTGCCTATGCATCAAGTACTGTCTATGGCAGTGATGAACCTGTTATCCTTGAGTCGTTGTTTGTAAATCAACGAGCAGGTGTCCATCACGCATTACGTGTTATTTCTGAAACACTAGCAGACTATGTAAAGGAATTAGAAAGCATAGGGATTGACGGCGTTTTTTACGCTGTAACGGGTACAGCTCATCCTGAATTGTTTCATGAAGATGCATTTAATGAATTTTCGAGGCCATATGATTCGATCGTTCTTGATGCAGTAAGTAATGGAAAGACCATTCTTCATACTTGCGGTGCATATGCTCACCCTGAGCGATTTAATGACTATGATATTGATGGCATTAGTTGGGATACAAAAGCTACAGGGAATCCAGGATTGGATGCAGATCTTAAGGCTACTAAGATTGGTGGAGTTGCTCACGAATTGTTTATAAAAGACAGTAGTCTTATTTTAGAAGAATCAGAAAAAGCATTAAAAGAAATGGAAGGTAAACCCTTTTTGTTAGCTCCAAATTGTGCGATTCCACCTAGTGTTACAGACGAGGCATTATATCAATTCCAAAATTCAGTAATGAAAAAGGGGGCTTTCTAATGAAAAAAGTAATGTACCTACTTGTTGTAGTGGGTTTCTTGTTTGTCATAAGTGCTTGTGGGAGTGAATCAGCAACTGGTGAGGAAAAAAATGATATTATAGTAGGATTTGGTGTAGGAACATATGAAGAACAATTTCGGTTAGGAATCATGCCTATATTAAGAGATATGGGCTATAACGTAGAAATGAGAACATTTTCACAAAACATGCAACTTAACCCTGCTATGAAGGAAGGGTCCATTGATGCAAGTATTTTTCAAAGTACTGCTTACATGGAAGGAATTAATGATGAATTAAAGATGGAGATGGTAGGGATTGCTTATGTTCCAAGTGCACCTCAAGGGCTTTATTCTGTAAGACATGATTCACTTGATGCTGTCGGGGATGGGACAACGGTTGCCCTTCCCAATGATCCAGTTAACCAAGAACGTGCAGTAAGGATATTAGAAGAATTAGGATGGGTTACAGTGAAGCCAGATGCTGGGAAAACAGATTTTAATTTAAATAGCGTTGAGCTAGCTGCATATAATATTGATCTTAAAGTTTTAGACCCAGCTCAAATTTTAGTTTCACTTCAAGACGTTGATTTTGGAGTTGTTAATGGAAATTATATTGCCAATGCCGATAGACAAATTACAGAGGCACTAAAAATTGAAAATACACCATTAGAACATCGAATTATTGTCTCGGTAATAGATGCAGACAAAGATACAAATTGGGCAAAAGATTTGAAAGTAGCATATGAATCAAAGGAATTCCAAGAGTATATTGAATCTGAAAGCAAGTATGATGGTTTTATTATGCCAGACGCTTGGGAATAGTCTTTGCCAGTTAACCAGTCATTTAGTCGTGGAATACAAGTTTTTGTAATCTAATGTAATGGGGGAAGCGCATTCAAATTGGATGTGTTTTTTCTATTATTAAGAATAGAGAAATTTAGTTGCTGATTGAACGAAAAGCAATCGTCGTATGTATAAATTAAGGTTTTTTTAAACAAATTATAAAAAAGTAGGGAGGGAATATCATGGATCAAACACTTTATTTATTAAATAGTTTATGGGTTATGTTTGCAGCCATTTTAGTTATCTTGATGGTTGGTGGGTTTATTTTGCTTGAAGTCGGGTCGACTCGTATGAAAAATGCCGGACATATTGCCGGGAAAAAAATATTTACGTTTGGTATAGCTTCGATTATTTTTTGGGCAGTAGGATTTGGTTTTATTTTTGGAGAGGGAAATAACTTTTTTGTTGGTCTATCAGATTTTTTCTATTCTGGTTATGAAATAGAGGGGGTAGGGCTAGCAACCCCAGTGTTTTTTGTATTTCAGCTTGCATTTGCTGGAATTTCATTAACAATCGCATTTGGGGGATTCGCAGAGCGTGCTAAGCTAGCATCTTACTTGATTTTTTCAGTGTT
The DNA here is from genome assembly GCF_036663595.1 of Halalkalibacter lacteus. NCBI lineage: Bacteria > Bacillati > Bacillota > Bacilli > Caryophanales > Bacillaceae > Halalkalibacter > Halalkalibacter lacteus. The sequence continues at coordinate 11,437 of NZ_JAWRVL010000040.1, read as the reverse complement.
GTTCACCGCTCTTGTATATCCGGTCATTGCCCATTGGATATGGGGTGGTGGATGGTTATCAGGACATGGAAAACAAGACTTTGCAGGCTCAACCGTTGTTCATTTAACTGGAGCGATGGCAGCATTTGCGGCTACTCTACTCTTAAAGCCACGAATGGGAAAATACAATGAAGATGGAACGATTAATCATATACACGGGCATAACCAAGTGTTTACTGCACTAGGCGTTTTGCTTTTATGGGTCGGCTGGTTTGGATTTAATGCAGGCAGCACATTAGAAGTAACAGATGGCTTTTTTGGGTATGTTGCTTTAAATACCAATTTAGCAGCTTCAGCTGGGGCTATTGCTGCACTTCTTATTTCATGGATGATTGTTGGGAAAGCAGATGTACCGACGATGTTAAATGGTGCATTGGCAGGATTAGTGGCAATTACAGCTTCTTGTGCATATGTAACTCCTGGAAGTGCTCTATTGATCGGATTAATTGCTGGTTTACTCGTTTTCTACAGTATTAAGTTTTTCGATAAAATAAAGGTCGATGATCCAATCTTTGCCTTATCTGTTCACGGTGTTGCTGGTGTGTGGGGAACATTGTCAACAGGCTTTTTTGCAACACCTCAATTAGCAGAATTAAATGGTGGATTACCGGGCTTCTTTTACGGAGGAGGACTGAAACAACTTGGAGTACAAGCACTTGGTGTTTTTGCTTCAGGAATTTATGCATTTATTGTTTCGTTCGTACTATTACTCATAATGCAAAAAGGTTTAAGTGGATTGCGTGTTACAGAGGAAGAAGAGATTATGGGATTGGACTTAAGTGAACACGGTACGTACGGATATCCAGAGTTATTACATTCAAAACAGAACGAAAACAACGAGTAACGAACGGCTTCACTTTGTCCGGGGGTGTAAGGTTGATGGACGAAACGAATGACAAGTATCAAAATTTAAGGCAATGGCGAGTGGATCATATTAGTAACTATATATCAAGTAATGATGAAGTAAATCAATTTCATCATTACTTGATGAATAGCGTTATAGACATTGCAATGAACGAATTAAAGAAAACGTTTGGAGACCCACCATCGGACTTTTCTTGGTTTGTAATGGGAAGTGGAGGGAGATTTGAACAAGCGATTGTCAGTGACCAAGATCACGGTTTAGTTTATGAACGAAAAGATGACCGGTCGGATAAGTACTTTAAAGCTTTAGGGAAAGAAATTACAAAAGGTCTGTACGTAACCGGTTATCCTTATTGTGATGGGAACGTTATGTGTTCGAATCCGTTATGGTGCAGGTCCATTGAAGAATGGCAAGCACAGGTTATTAATTGGATGGAAGAATCAAGTTGGGAGTCGATTCGTTACTTACTTATTTTTTATGATGCAAGAACAATAGTAGGAAATAGCGAAATAGTACAAAGTTTGAAACAATTGATTTATAACTATATTGAAGAATTTCCTTCTTTTTTAATCCGATTGCAAAACAATACGATGCGTATTCAAAAAGGGATTGGTTTTTTGGGGCAGTTTTTGACGGAAACACATGGAATTCATTCGGGTTCCATCCACATTAAGAATTACGGTTTTTTTCCATATGTAAATGCAGTACGCCTCTTGGCGATAAAAGAAAATATTAATGTGACCTCAACCTTATCTCGCTTCCAGCAACTATCCCACCTTTCGAGATATAAACAAGAAGTGTTCAAACACCAATTGAATTTTAAAAAGCTGTTGGACTTTCGCCTAATGAATGTTCAAAAAGAGGATAATTATGAAGATATTCATTATCTCAAAATAAGAGTGATGAATCGGAAACAAAAAATGGAATTAAAACAGATTTTAAAAGATGTGGTCGTGTTCCAACAGTACATTCAGAACATGATTTTAAAAGGGAATTAATATGAATTTCTCTCAAATTATTCAATTTATGAAACAGTTACAAGGGAAAGTTGGTTCAGCATCATTGGCTTCAATCGAAGCTCAAACAAATCCTCAGCATGCAGCATTATTAAAGCAGATGCAAAAAGAAATACAGGAAAAGCAGGTGCTAACGGTTCCTTTAAAGGAGTTGGATGTGGTTGTTGTTGATATTGAAACAACCGGCTTTTTCCCAGAGCAGGGTGATCAAATTCTGTCGATTGGTGCGGTGAAAGTAAGAGGAGAGGAGGTTTTAGAAAACCAAACCTTTTATTCGTTCGTACAATATGAGAAGGAAGTTCCCGCTGAAATTAAAAAATTAACAGGGATCACCGAAAAAGAAGTAAACGATGCTCCTCCTCTTTCAGAAGTTTTCCTTCAGTTTTATAAATATGTGGGACATCGTATTCTCGTAGCGCATCATGCCAATCACGAAAAAAAATTTTTTGAATCTGCCTCTTGGAAGGTATTCCATTCAAAATTCAAACATCGAATTGTTGATACGTCTTTTTTAATTCGGGTTGCTGAACCTAATAATAATCTTGCACGATTGGAAGACTATTGTGAAACATGCGGCATTGAGGTTCAAAATAGGCATCATGCATTAGGGGATGCAAAGATGACAGCACAGTTATGGAGTATATACATAAAAAAAGTTCAGATGTTAGGATGCCAAAATTTACGGGATATCTATCGGTATCTGGCAAAGTTGTGAAATTCGCTGCCGGAATTAGTTCCTGATCCCCAGTGCGTTAACGCACTGGGGATCAGGAACTTTCACCATCGCTTTTCTGTTTTGCTTTGGTTTGCGGCATAGTGGAGTTGTGAATTTTTTACAATTTCTATAAGCTGACTTAATATTAGATTTACCTTTTTCATTTATAATGAAGGTATATCTAAACGAAGAAGAGAGTGATGGAAATGAAAGAGAATCTTGTTGCCCTTATTGATTTAGGGTCTAATTCGATCCGTTTAGTAATATACAAACTTGACGATACAGGTAATTATAAAGAGGTTGAAAAGGTTAAAGTTTCAGCACGACTGATTAACTATATAAATATCCAAAGGAAAGTAACGAAAGAAGGTATAAACCTAATTATAGGTACATTATTAGAATTTCAAAAAATTACCTGTTCCTATGGGATTAGTCGTATAATCGGGTTTGCAACGGCAGTCATTAGACTGTCTAACAATCAAAAAGAGATATTAACAGAAATTGAAAACCAAACAGGTTTTTCATTTAGAGTGTTAAGCGAGTATGAAGAAGCGCATTACGGATACCTTGGAGTCGTCCATTCCATGAATATTAAGGAAGGAATAACGATAGATACTGGTGGCGGGAGTACAGAAATCACAATGTTTCAAGAGCAGAATATGGTTCACTACCATAGTTTCCCTTTTGGTGCTATTACTCTAAATAATGAATTTACAAAGTGGGAGCAAGCAAGCGACAAACAATGGGATCGCCTAAAGTCTTATTTATTAACACAATATCAAAGTCTATCATGGTTAGAGGGTGCCAATTGTCCCGTTATTGGAATCGGAGGTAGTGCAAGGAGTTTGGCTCGAATGTTCCAAACTAAATCTAAGTCAACATTAAGGTACGATGAAATAGAGAGGAGATTTGCAGAGCTATCATCATTACCAATGAACAAACGCACAAAAATAAATGGACTTTCTAAAAAAAGGAAAGACATTATTATTCCTGGATTACAAACGATTTTAACTTTAATGGAAGTTGCTCAAGCACCCCATTTTATTTACAGTGAGACAACTATAAGAGATGGCGTTATCTATGAGGAATTTATCAATAAGAAGCTATATAATTAGTAGTTTTGTTATTTATCATGAACCCCGACGAGTTTTTCCATTGATAATATAATCTATCATTTCTGCTTCTGTAATATAAACAGTGCAATAGTAATTAAATAAAAAACCCCTCCATAAAAATAACCACCTATTAAGTCTATACAAAAATATTACAATAACGTCAGATTTTTGTAAATATTTAGTTTATTTTGTAATTTAGTTGAACTGTTGTTTTGTCAAATGGCATATCGTAATAAAATTATCAAAGAGGAAAATACTATACCGATCATTACATTTAAGAATAAATTAACAGAGTTTAGAAACGCCTATATTCTCAAATCCCTCCGTGATGTATCTCACATCGGAACATTTTACACAAGCTTATAATGGAGATGAATTGATTGGAGGGAATTGTATGTTTAATCGTGACTTTAATGAAAATCCATTTATCGTTATTTGGGAACTAACAAGAGCATGCGAATTAAAATGTCTGCACTGTCGGGCGGAGGCTCAGTACTACCGTCACCCTCTTGAACTCACATTTGAAGAAGGAAAAAAACTCATTAATGATATATATGAAATGGATAACCCAATGCTTGTGTTTACAGGTGGGGATCCACTAATGCGCCCTGATGTATATGATATTGCAGAATATGCGATCAAAAAAGGGATCCGAGTATCGATGACACCAAGCGCTACCCCGAATGTTACGAAAGAAGCGATTCAAAAAGCAAAGGACGTAGGACTTGCTAGATGGGCGTTTAGTTTGGACGGACCAACAGCTGCCATACACGACCATTTCAGAGGTACGGATGGTTCGTTTGAGTTAACAATGAACGCGATTTGTCATCTGCATAAGTTGGAAATCCCGATCCAAATTAATACCGTGATTTCGAGGTATAATGTTGATGTGCTTGAAGAAATGGCTAAATTAGTAGAAGAGTTAAATTGCGTACTTTGGAGCGTGTTTTTCCTCGTACCAATAGGACGGGGGAAGGAAACCGATATGATTTCACCAGTAGAGCATGAACAGGTGTTTCGCTGGCTTCATCAGTTAAGTAAAAAGGTTTCTTTTGATATTAAAACAACCGCTGCACAGCATTATCGACGTGTCGTGATTCAACAAAAGATGAGAGAAAATGCCAACCCTGCTCAAGCTATTCACTATCAGGATGCATTGATGAACGGAATGACTGGTCCGTTTGATGGACTAGGACGGGCACCAAAAGGAGTCAATGATGCTAACGGCTTTGTCTTTATTTCGCACACGGGGGACGTATTTCCAAGCGGATTGCTGCCTGTTAAAGCAGGAAATGTTCGCACAACGCCATTAGCGGAAATCTATCGCGATTCACCTATTTTCAAAGATTTACGTAATCCTGATAAGTATAAAGGTAAGTGTGGTGTTTGTGAGTTTCGATATGTATGTGGGGGATCTCGTTCTAGAGCCTACGCGATGACGGGAGATTATATGGAAAGTGAACCATTTTGTGTATACATTCCAAAGTCAATGAGAAAACAGGAAAAAGCAAAATAGAACATAACAATAGCACCGTTACCGTCTTTGCGAGAACCGTGGAGATCGGAAAAACAGAGGAAAGACCGGAAAGCATAGGGCAACCGTGAAGTTGTCCTATTTATTTTAATGCGTATTTGGCAAACAACGCAGTTGAAGAACTCGATAATAAGTAGTGAAAAGCGCATTGGAAAAATCCAATGCGCTTCATACTGTTAAAATATCTGTATTGTTCTCTAGATTACTGGTAAATGAAGTTTTCTCGACTGAATCTGTTAAAAGATTCCTAATCCTTAGGCTTGTGCGACTGCACGCGGGAACAACACATTATTTTCTAAATGAATATGTTGGAACAGATCAGATTCGAGGTCTTCAAGACGCTGATAGACTAGACGATATGTACCGCAAGCTCCTTCTGGAGGGGTAAAATCGTTTGTAACATCACGAAGTTCTTTTAAAATATTGCCGGCATGGCTATGTTCATTTTCTAACTCATCCACGACTTTTTGCAATTTTTTATAGTTTTCCTCCGTCCGGTTTTGCTCAACTTCTAAAATAAGAGGGAAATCTACTGTTTCCTCTTTAATTAAATGCTGCTCTAACTCAACACGTAATTCATGGAACAATCGATGGATTTGAGCTAAATGAGGTTGTCCAGCTCCATGGACGCGTAATACTTTTGTAACGTATGGACTTAATAATGGCAACTCTTCATTAATATAGCGATGATGCTTATTGATAATGTAATCAATTAGTTCACTATACGATGCTCTTTCCCACTCGATTCTTGAGTCATTTAATGCCGTTATTTCTTGATAGAGTGTATTCAGGTTTGTTAAAACTTCCTCTGCGGATAAACTTCTCTCATTAATTGCTTCAATAAGCGGACGATTTCCCCCGCAGCAAAAATCGATACGATATGATTTAAAAAGGTCACTCGCTTTTGGAAATTTCGTTACGATTTCACCTATAACAGAAGTTTCAGTAAATGTTTGTTCCATAATAATGCCTCCAGTGATTCAAATTTTGGATCTAGATAAAGGATATCAACGATTCATTGTTTACGTAGTGATATACATCACGTCTCACCTGTTAAGTTTATCCTGACAAAAAAACGCATGATATAAAATACATGCGTTTTTCCAAATTCCAACTATGATATTAATCACAGTTATCGTGTTACTGACTTAGTACAATTGAAGTTAAGATTATAGCTACTTGAAGCAAATAAGGAGTTTTAGATATGAAATTAGAGGTCATTAAAAGTCATTTACAGGGAGTGTCTCTTTTCAAGGAGCTTTCAGAAGAAGAGATTCAGCCGATCGTCGATATTTCGCTATTACGGACGTATCCGGCGAGGTCATTTGTCTTCATGCAAGGTGATCCACTTGATCGAGTGTTTTTTATCCATTCTGGTAAGGTGAAAATCAATAAAACTGATCTGTCAGGGAAAGAACAAATTGTATCCATTCTTCAAGATGGAGATATGTTTCCTCACGCTGGTTTTTTCCGGAAAGGGAACTTCCCAGCACATGCTGAGATCCTTGAGACAGCCGAGTTAATTGTCATTCCAGTTGGGGAGTTTGAGAAGATCCTTCTTAAATATCCTGAACTCTGCATTAAAATGTTCAAAGTTTTAGGAGAAAAAATCGTAGATCTTCAGAATCGATTAGAAGAGAAAATTCTTCGTGACACGTATGAACAAATTGTGATGTTACTTCTTCGTTTATGTAAATCAAACGGTGTGAGGATTAATGATCAATACAAACTTACAGCCCATTTTACGAATCGGCAACTAGCCAATATGATAGGTACATCGAGAGAGACAATGAACCGAACGATTAACCGTTTGCGGAACAAAGAGCTGATTGATACGGATGAAGAGGGTTATTTTCTTATCAGTTCAGAGAAATTGGAAGATGAAATTATTTAAAAAACTAGCCTTCAATCACTTTGCACCGTGTGATTTAACTCACAAACTAATACAAGTCTTTTTGTTACATTGTTACTGGTTATTATGTGGAACATAGAAAAAGGATAAATGAATGAGTTATTCGCGTTGTTTATCGAAGTAAAGATCGCAGAATGTCGAGCTCCTAATATGTTAAAACAGTATCGAGAGAATTTCAGCTTCTTTACGAAGTATCTCAATTAGGTTGAGGTGCAGGAAAAGGATTGGTGAAGGGAACATAAACTTACAAAAAAGATTGTTTTTCAAATTAATTGAAGGCAATCTTTTATGCAGTTTAATTTTTTCGTGGAAAGGATACGATGTACGAAAGTTGAGTTACTAATTTAAATTGTATTGAAGGTTCGTCAACCCCTCTTTCTTCCCACCCTTTTGTACTTGCTGCTAACCCTGTTGTATAGCCATCTAGTAAAATGATCGTATCACCAGTAACGAAACATTTATAAAGGTCTTCAAATTTATTAATATCTTTTACTTCAGAAACCATGATTGATGTATCTTTTATGAATTGAATAGTATCATTTTGCAAAGAAAAATTATTTGAGAATCCATTTGATAACCCTTTTATTATATCGTCCTGAATGAATTCTTGATTGGCTAACCCATCCATGTAAATAATCGCTAGTTTAATCATTTTCTCGATTAGAAGTTTTCTGATAACTAAATCAGAACTATTTCCTAACGTTTTAATGATATCTCTAAACTTTTTGATAGGCTTGCTTTTATGTATTCATTTTCTATTGAATTTTCCTTTGTCTGAATCATAATAATGCAATCCCCATTTCAAGCCAGTAGGTTATACTATTTTTTAATGTATGTAGTTATAGTTATTATTTCAAAACATATATTATCTATTCAAAAAAATTAAGGTTAAAATGTTTAGGTGTCTTAAAGAAAAATTAAATCTCCCAAAGGATGCGATAAATGCGGAAGTTTCTTGTTTTTTTACTCATATGACCCTTTAACTTACTTAAAGGGTGTTGCAATGGCTCCGCTTATTGCTTAGAGGTTGTTCAAAAAAGTGAAAATCAACCTTTTTGAACAACCACTATAAGGTCTAATGAGATTCTCTTTCATTTGAGATTAAAGAGCCTTTTTATTATTATTAGAACAGTATAGTTGTTCCTAATTTATTAAAGAGGAATAAGAAAGAGAGGAAGCTATTGCTAAAAAGAAAGTTTAAAATGCGTACCATTATTATTTTTCTCGTTTGTATGATTGTCCTTCTTTCCTTACTAATGACAGATATTTTAGTTAGCCGATCAATAAATGATAATAGTATTCGTAACGAGGAAGAGAAGGCACTGATGATTGCTAGGATTGTTTCGCAATCAGAGATTGTACAAAATGGTTTAAAAGAGGAAAAGGCAGAGGAAATTCAGCAGTATGCCAACAAAGTTCGTCAATCGGCCGATGTTCTTTTTGTTGTTGTGATGGATATGACAGGGATTCGTTATTCTCATCCGAATAGTGAGTTAGTAGGAAAGTCATTTGAAGGTGGAGATGAAACACTCGTATTTGAAAGGAAAGAATATAGTTCAATTTCAGAAGGAACATTAAAGACCTCGCTTCGGTCGTTTACCCCAGTTATCAACGAAAGGAATGAACAAGTCGGTGCAGTTGCCGTTGGGATCTCTTTAGAAAATATTCAGCAGACGATCGATCAAAATCATAAAAATATTGTTTTAGGCTCTCTTTTCGGATTATTAGTAGGCTTGATTGGCGCGCTGCTGATTGCAAATTACATCAAGAAAACATTATATGGGCTGGAGCCCCCTACCATTGCGAAAATTTTTGAAGAACGAAATGCGATGCTTCAATCTGTCCATGAAGGGATTATTGCTGTTGATAAAAATGGACGGATTACACTTGTAAATAAATCAGCGCAGAAGCTATTTAAAAAAGCTGGTTTGCCAAAAGAACCAGTTGGAATGGATGTATCGACGTATCTACCTACGACCGGTCTAGATCGCGTCTTAAAAACAGGAGAGTCGGAGCTTGGTGCAGAACTAACGATAAATGGAATCTCATTATTAGTCAATCGTGTACCGCTCATTGTCGATAACCAAATCATCGGTGCGATTTCAACGATTAGAGATAAGACAGAAGTGAAAGAGCTTGCAAAGCAGTTAACTGGAGTAAAACTATATGTTGACGCTCTCCGTGCACAGTCTCATGAAGTCAAGAATAACCTCCACGTGATCCTAGGGATGGTTCGGATCGGTGCATATGAACAATTAAAAACGTTTATTCTTCAATTAGTGAATCACAAGAATCATGAAATTGGACAAGTAATAGACATTAAAGATGCAGTGCTATCAGGGTTCTTATTAGGGAAATTAAGTTATGCTAGAGAGTGTGGGGTAGATTTAACGATCAAAAGTGAAAATGTCATTCCGAAAACGAGATCATCGGATGTGATTCATGAGATCATTACGATCCTAGGAAATTTAATAAACAACGCGATCGAGGCAGTTGAAGATCGTAAATTTAAAAAAGTCGATTTACAGTTTTCTCATTATAACAATTTATTAAAAATGGTAGTTAAAGATACAGGGTCAGGTATTAAAACAGAAGATGTAGCGGATATATTTGAAAAAGGTTTCTCAACAAAGGGAGAAGACCGAGGCTATGGTTTAGCTCTAGTGAAAACAAGCATCGATCATCTCGGTGGTAACCTGATGATCGATACGTTTGCTGGATTCGGAACGACAATTACAGTTGAAATTCCATATGAAGCAGAGGTGGATCCTATTGATTAAGGTATTAATTTTAGATGATGACCCAATGGTAGCAGAATTCAATAAACGATATTTAAAAGAAGTGGAAGGGTTTGAATTAGCAGGGATCACGAAATCTTTTGAGGAAGCAATGAAAGCAATTGAAGAAGAGGACATTGATTTAATTTTGTTAGATATTTTTATGGCAGGAAAAAATGGTCTTGAGTTATTACAACATATCAGAGCGAAAAATAAATGGAAGATAGATGTGATTCTCGTTACAGCAGCTGATGATGTCGCTTCGATCCAAACGGCATTGAGATACGGGGCATCTGATTATATTATTAAACCATTTGAATTTGAACGATTTAATCAAGCTTTAACGACCTATAGAGAAAAGCACATTTTGCTTAAAAAACAAAACTCCTTTAAACAAGACGAACTAGATCGTAAAATTTTTCATCAAAATGAAAAAAAACTAACGTCATTACCGAAGGGGTTAACGACAAATACATTACAAATTATTGTCAACGCGATTCTAGAGAAGGAAGAGGAGCCTTTTTCAACCGATGAAATCGCCGAACGAGTACAGATATCACGAGTATCTGTTAGAAAATATATTAAATATTTAAAGGAAATCGGAGTTCTTGGTGAGAGAATGACTTATGGGGCAATAGGAAGACCTGTTTATTTATATGTAAACAAAGACTTAACTAACTCAACATTTCAGCACTTTTTTTAGCGGCCTTAGGTCGCTTTTTTTAATTACAATAGGTTTATTAAGTTACATAAACTATCGCAAATTATTCAAATTTATTAAACTATGGATAGATAGTTGAAAGCGATTACAACAGAGAGGGGTATGAAATGAGTCATAATTATTTAAAAGAAGAAGCGATTCGCTTACATCGTCAGCATATAGGAAAAATAGAGGTAGTTAGTAAAATAGAGATAAATAGTGAAGCAGATTTAAGCCTTGTGTACACGCCAGGAGTAGGGGATGTATGTAAGGAGATTGTGAAAAATCCACATTAAATCAATCATCTTACATCAAGAGGGAATATGGTGGCGGTTGTGACGGATGGAACAGCGGTTTTTGGCTGATGCATGTGCAACAGATATAACGGTTGAGATGAAGATTGCAGCCTCTTATGCGATTGTAAATATGATACCAGATAACAAGTTAAGTCCAACGTATGTGATTCCTAACGCACTTGATAAGGAAGTTCCAAAAGTAGTTGCGGAAGCGGTTACGAATACAGCGGTGGAAAGCAAGAAGGCTTTTTTAATAACGAGTTAATGCTTATAAATAGACAAATATGAAGGAGAGTGAGAAAAATGGAACAAACAGCAAAAAAGTTCGAAGATACAGAGATTATAAAAAATAAGGAAAAGCTGTATGAGTTAAGTCCAAAAAGTAAAGTGGAAATCTTAGGATTGCCCATCGTTTGGTTTGCTATATTTTTAACGATAACGATTGTAACCGTTTATACGGGCAATTTA
>NZ_JAWRVL010000039.1:0-28235 GCF_036663595.1 Halalkalibacter lacteus | reverse complement strand
GTCTACGCTTAAAGACTAAAGTTACCTTTAGCCCTCCAAGACTCGCTACGAGTGAGTGGCTAGTTCTTGCTCGACGGGAATCCCACCCGCTATATGATACGACCTAGGCTCGGCCGCACAACTGCTTCTTTAGTTTAAGTGAAATTATTCACAATATCATTATTATTCTAATGAAATACGTGAAAACGTTCCTCAAGAATCTGCCCAATTCATTAAGAAGAGCGCATTTCTTGCTCCAGAAATGCGCCCTATTGTTGAAATTCAAAGGCTTTTGAAGGGTCGTACTTAATGAAGAGTAGAACAAGTTATCTTAATAAGGCTAAACTTTTTTTGTTTCCATCCATTCATTTTCTAGAATACTCATTTCCCATAAGCTCCAGTACTCATTACCATTTTTTCTTGAGTCCCTAAGTAATCCCTCTTTTATAAATCCTGCCTTTTCATAACATGCAATTGCAGAAACGTTGAAATCAAACACACCAAGACTAACTCTATGTAAATTAAGTTCATCAAAGGCGACTTTGAGTATTCCTGTCATCATTAGTTGACCAATTCCTTGTCCCCTTACATTTTTATCAACGACTAATACTTTTCCTACTCTTGCAGATTTATTTTTTCTATCAATTTTACCTAAAGAAATATGACCAATAACACTTGCTGTTTCTTTATGAACCACTTTATACACCAAAGTATCGGAACTATCATTATTCGCATTCTCAATGTATTTTTCTAACTGACTTTCATTCAAGGGATAATCGAATCCAGGTCCTCCCCATTGAAGTAAGATATCAGGTGAATCAATCCAATTGATAAGTTGATTGAAATCTGAACGCTCGAAATATTTTAGTTTCACCATTATACGTTCTCCTCTTTCAACCTTTTATTATTTTAAATATACTGCATTCTATTGTATTTTTTAATTATTCCTTCTTCAACTCCATCGTTAGCTCTATAAACCTTATGCCATTAAATGGCCCTTTAATTGAACAATCAGCTGGAGTTTAAGGGGCAAAAGAAAGCCCCTTAACCCTAAGATGAACATGTACAACATCTAACAGCCTAGTTTCTTCTACATTCCTAGTTGTGTTTGTTTTTGATTCGATAGTCTGCTGCTAGAAAGAGAATCTTTACACTCATCGTTCCAATCTTTGGTATTCTTTGGTCTGTGATCGACAAGTGTATCTTCTCGCTTTAACGACTTACGTAATTTCTCATGAAATTCTCTTCCAGCTTCATCATTATCAACGCAAGAAATAATTTGCTTTACGCTATGTCCTTTTTCTTCTAAATCTTTAACGGCACGATAAACCGTATTCATTTTCAACCCACTCATACTAACTAATCTCGTATTTTGTACTTGCTCTTTCTTTACCGACCAGTAGGATAATAGATCAATCGGTGATTCAAACACAGCGACCTTATCTGGCTTTTTTCCAACATCGATCGTAAAACCACCATCCTTTTTCGAGTTAGACATGACCTGTTTGAATGTTCCACGTTTTGTATCGATTGTTTTTGTACCTTGCCGATCCGCACCAATGACTTCCCCTTGTGCGTTTTTCCATTTGAATACCACATTGTCTTTCTTGTCTTGCACGAGCAAGTCTTTTTTCATGCACCAATCGATAACTCGACTATCAATTTTACGTTCATTAACAAGATACTCTTTGATGTTTTCTGTATTAGAAACTTCAAAATATTCTGGATATTTAAAATACTCTTTTTCAGATTCTGCCACACGAGCTTTAGTCGGTGCATATTCATGTTCGTTCACTCTCTTAACAGCGTCAGGAAACGTTAAATCATAATAGGTCATAGCAAAACGAATCGCTCCAAATCCACCTTCTTGACGACTATTCCAAAAAAACTTCTCTCCTTTGATGACTAAACTATCATGATCTTCAAGGCGATAATAAGGTTCTGCCCTCTTACCTTCTTGTTTAACATCAATACCATTTGCGTCAATAAAGTCAATCAAGCGTACTTGCTTCGCTTGATTGACTTCATCGGTTGTAACTCTTGTCAACTTGCTCACCTCCTACATGCTTAAACCGATATTTTTTTGCTGGATAGGTGATTTTTGAAATGGAGAATCCTTTTCTTTTGCTTCATTTTTTGTGCAGCTATTTGTCATATCTTTCATGCTGCTTTCCATTCGATCTATCATTCTTTCATCTACGACATTCGACTTCAAAGCAAGGTATTTTACGTCAGTATATTGATTTTCAGCTTTCATTCGATTGACTACTTTTTCTTCCGTTAATTCACCTTTGTTTTCGGCTTGCAAGTGTGACTGGTACTTCTCATAATGCCCTTTTAAATGAACCATGATGTTAGTCGTGTCCATTTGTTCTTTATCGTTCGTAAATTTTTCATAAACATTTGATTTTAATGAATCAAGTTCACTTTCAGATAAATAGTTATGATGCACAGCATAATGTTCAATAACTTGAACATCACTATCGGATACATCAATCGCTAACTCATCTTTTACATTTGCATGTTTAAGATAAAGGTTCTCTTTATAGATACGTTCCAATGTAGTAGCAATAACTTCCTTTGAATAGATATCTTTTAAATGATCGTTTGTTTGAGGTACATATTTTGCAAGAGAAGGCTGCACATCTTTTAGATGATCGTGAAGATTGTGATACATGCCATCCCCTAAGTCGATTCGATCAGCACTTTTAACATGGATACCATTTTCATCAGGAACAACAAAATTTACTCTTGTTTTGTCATAGCCAGGTGTTTTAAAGCTATCTATATTTGCTTTTGCTAGAGTCATGTCCATATCTTTTATATTCATTAAACGATGATCTATATTCGTTTCTGACCAAACAACATAGGCGTGTGGCTCTTTCATATCAGGATGAACCATCTTTACATTATCCATTTGAGCATTCCACTTATCGTTCAAGTTATTAAAAGCTTCAATCGTTTCTTTTTGATCTAACCCTTGAAATTCTTTATTATTTAAGACGTTACGATTATGCTTGTCATAGAATGTAGATTGAAATTCATCAGGTGTTAAACCTGAAACTCTTTTTACCTCATCTCTAAATATGACTTCTACATTTCCAAATTTCTGTTGTAATTCTTGGTCAGACTCTTTTTCTTTTTGAAGTTCATTTGTCTTCACTAAATCATTTTCTAAGTGTGTGATAAATTCGTAAGAAGTGCCTTTCACTTCTTCTAATAATGCTAATTTGTCATTGATCTGTGTATGATCTTCTGTGTAATGATGAAGATAGTGCAAGCTATAATCACTGGTGTCAAGATTGAAATGCGAGCAAACTGTATAGGCGGTCATTTCAGCTTGGAATTCTTTTTCTGGGTGAGTTCGATCATGATTACCTGATTCAGTACCATGAAGTTTTGCATGTGCAAGCTCATGAATGACTGTCTTAACATTATGCAATTCAGAATTGCGAGGGTTTAATTCAATCGCTTTACGATTTTCCATTTCTCCATGACTATTCAATGCTTGATATTCAACATAAGACCCTTTTGCAGCTCCGAGTTCTTGAAATGGCTTGTCTAAGATTTCCACATCCATTTTACGTCCTAGTTCCTTTAATGATCGAAACATTTCATCATAATTTTCTACTTTTCCATCAATCCATCTGTTAGGAAATATAATGGGCAAATCTTCAGCTTTTGCGTTTGTTTGTGAGATGTCAAAAACATATCCAGCAGCATAGCCAATATGATCTTTTGTTTTCATATCACCTTTTTTAATAGCTTCTTTTTCTTCTTTCGAAGCATACTTTACACCGACTTGATATTTTTTTCCTTCACGTTCACGTTCAAATGTTTCATACTTTGTAGGTACTAATATTTTTATCCCCTTTTCACCTTTTTGAACGGAGTATCCTTTGTTTTTCCAAAAAGTAAAACTCCCGACTGCTTCAGCTCCTCGAAATTGTTTTTGAATCAACGCAGAGTTTCGTGGAGAATAGTTATAAAACTTACTCATAAAAGTAAGATACTCTTTCATCTGTTCAGGCGTTTTAAAAAACTTTTCAACTTGCTCATTTCGATCTTTTGTTAGTTTTTCAATCTCTTTTTTCTTTTCAGCATTTGTTTTGCTCTTAAACTTTTCCATATTCTCCTCTCCATTCTTTATTATTCGGCTGTACCATCATCATTAACGCCTTCATTAATATTGTTTAATTCTTCGTTATTTAATTCGTTCATATTTAATTTGTCGTCAAAAATCAAAATTTCTTCTTCGGTATCAAATAAAAAATACTCGATATCTTCTTCTAAAAGAAGTGTCTGAATCGTTTGTGTTTGTTCATCAGTTAAAAGAATATGATACTCTTTTCCAGCAGCTAAAATGATTGCTTCATTTTCACCTAACTCTTTAATAATACCTACTTCATATTTGATAGATTTCATATTATCCACCCCCCTTCTTAGAATAATAATCAGCTCTTTTTTGTTGTAGATATTCAATACGTCTTTGAACAGTATCTTTTGCTGTTTGTAACGGTTTTGATTCTAAATCTTCAGTCGTGAGAATATCTGAAACATCATCTTTAATGAACAAACCATTTAACAGTTCGATCAACACTTGTGTATTTCGATCCGTATTGTTCGTTCCAAGTAAAATGCGTTTCAATTCTTTTTTCATTTCTTTCGTCACGTTCTCGCTAATAGTATTAATCAATGTTTCTTCAAACTTCTCTTTCGTTTCAAATTGTTTGTGTTCTTCAATGATTGTATTAATTGTTCTATTGTCATGAGGTATCCCTTTTTGTTCCGCAAACCATTGAATATACTCTACGGATTCTTTAGATAATCGTAATCTTTTTACAACATCTTCACTCACATTGAATGACCCCTTTCTATATCTCGTTGAAATCGATCATAGGCAGATTGATTTTTATTTTGATTTAATTGGCTATAAACAATGCGATCAAAACCATATTTTAATTGATTAAATGCAACATTTTTTTTCATTGTTTGCACCTTATTATTATCGTTTCCGGAAGCAGATGAATAGAATTTTTTATCAATCTTATTAACTTTTTTATCGTACTCTCTCATTTCAGATAAAAAAGCATTTCCCATACGTTTATATAAATCGTCTAGTTTATTTGTTTTATAATCTTTGTATTTTTGACTGCTTCCTTCTCCATATGTTTTCTTTAAAATCTCTACTTCTTTATCTAATTTTTCTTCAAGCTGATTAAACTCTTTACGATAATAGGTATCAATATATTTTTTTGTTAGTTTGTTAAGTGCTGGTTTCACATGATTAATGTTCTGATAACCATAGTTCCAGTATCTCCGATTTTCAGGAAGAGCCTTATATATGTTCATAAAGTCTTTCTTGAAAGTCCGATTAAATGTAGAAAAGGTTTTATTTTCTTTTTTATTATTTACTATTTGCTTTCTAATCATATTGTTTATTTCTTGATGTTCTTTCGACCGATCATTAATCTTATTTACATATATTGATCTCATACCTTCTAAGGTTTTTAACTTTCGTTTTCCTCTTTGATCTTTTGTAGGTGATAAATCAACCGTTGCGATATGGATATGAATATGATCCGTGTTATGATGTATCGCACCAGACCATATTGTATTATGATCAAGTTTGCTTTTTTCAGTCATATCTTTCATCGCTAAGCGAGTAATATCTTTTAATCTTTTTTCATCAACTGTTTTTGTTTTCCGATCATAAATACCGTTATCTTCTAACCATTTATTATCGAAAGAAACGACATCTTGATATAAAATACTTCCTCTCTCTTGTGCTAACTTAAAGGCTTCTTTCATTCGATCTTTTTTCCCATCATCTAATTGATCGTCATGTTCAGAGAATAGAGAAGTTGCTTTCTCTTTGTCAGCCATATAATTGTTATAAAGACTAAAATCATTTTTATTTTTCGCTTCATCCCGATCAAGGTAATTAATATAATTTGTAAATTCTTGATTGTTTGGCATGACAAACTTTGAAGTGACTACCACTGCAGTACCTTTATCATTATTTGTCGCCATTATGCATCATCTTCTTCTAATAATAGTTGAATTAATTCATTATTCTTTTCGAGTTGCTTTCCGAGAATGAAGATCATTTCTGTATTCTTATCTAATGTATTTTTCAATTCCATTTCTCGTTCATTAAGATCGTTTATCATGACATAATTTTCAATCAAATCTTTTACATAATGTTGACGAGAAAGGTTATGTTTTTTCGCTTTTTCATCAATCGATTTTACAATAGAAGGGTCTAGGTTTCTTATTTTAATCTCCATGTAAAAACCTCCTTATCTAAATGATAGAAATTTTTTGGGGAAAATGGTGCTTAGTTAGAAAGAGCATAAGGAAAAAGTGACCCCAACTGCGTTGTGGTGTTAGGCAGAGCCTAACTTTTTCATGGGTACATCAATTCTTACGAATTGTAGACTTTGTGCATACTAATTATTTACAATTGCATAGTTTGTGCATATCAAAAAATGGAAATTACACACTTTGTGCATACCTAAAATAATAGAAAAGGCAGCCATTTCAATAATAAATGACTACCTTTTCGTACTGATCAGCTAGATTATTTAGATTACTTTAACGTTAAATCACGTTTTCTTTGTTTCAAATGATTGATTCGTTCTTGCTCAATTTTGATTCGTTCTTTAATCGTATTTATGTTATTTTCTAGTTCAATTATTCGTACTTCTTGTGCATTAATATTGTTATCAGTTTTTAGTTTTTCTTCGTCTGTTTGATAGACTCTTTCTCCTAAAAGTTGATTGATAGTTTCATTTATTTGTTCTTTTTCTTTTTCATTTTCTTCAATATTCGTTTCAAATTGAACAATCTTTCCCCCTATTCTTTCTACAATCAAATCCGTTATATAAGATAAATAGTCGTTACTTTCTCTTTCTTGTACTTTCCCATTTTCTACTTCACGATAATCTACATAGAGATTTTTTAGTTTTGTTTTTACTGGTTCTCCTGTTTCATTACCTTCATCATAGTGTGACATTTCTAGCGATATCTGAATATATTCTCTATCTATATTTTCAATATTTATTACCACATATTGTTCAAATTGAAATGATATAGTTGTATGAACTTCTCCAAAATCTGATCGTTGGTAAGCTTGAAAGGTAAGTGAATCATACTCATGACGTAAGTTTTTACTATCCAAAATGACTTCCATTTTATTTTGTTCTTCATCATAAATCCATTGAACAATCTCAATGTCATTTGTAGCAGAAACCCTAATATCTTCCCCTACTGGTGAAGCTAATACCTCAATGCTTTCTTCCATAAAAAATCCTGAAGTGAGAAAGAAAGCAAGTCCAAAGAACAAAAAAATAACAGAAGCAATATAGATTCTGCTGGATTTTCTTCTTAAATTAACTCGATCTTTGTTAAACATATTTCCCTCCTTATGCATTAGAGAATGTCTTGAATGTTTGTTGCTTTCCAGTCATCATTTTCCCTTTCAAAAGTCACTCGAATGAACGTATGTGATTGATCTTTTATGTTTGTTTCTACATAATGTATTTCATGTTCAAGTTCAATGATTATTTCGACTTCTGTTTGATTCATTTCAACATTTTCGATGTAATAATCAGAAGAAATAACATCCGTTTGTACTTCTGTTTGATTATACATATCAGAATAAAAGAACCTTTCAACTAATTCTTCACTCATCATATTTTGTGCTTCTGATTTTCTTGTTTGATAATCGTCAACTTTTTGAACAAAAACTAAATACACAAATGTTTCTGCTTGTTCTTCTAATTTTCTATAAAATTGTTCTCTTGCTGTGTTAGATATATATTGTTCATTATGTTTTAATTTTGTATTTTCCCTTTTTAATTCTTTACGTTCTGTTGCAAATGCTTGATTCGTTTCTTGACTTTGATGATTAGAAAAAAAGAGATAGCTGTTGATCGCTAACAAGAAAACAAGAATGATGATAGATGTGTATTTAAATGCTTTTATGCTATCCATATCAAGATCCTTTCTATTACTTATAGACGTTGTACTCTTCCGTTAAATGTGCTTTTCCAATATCCAGAAGTCATGTCTACAAAGGCTACACCTGTACTAGATTGCGCTCCAATAAACGTTCCATCACCGACATAAATACCCACGTGACCGTCTATTTTATACGTATCAAAAAACACTAAATCTCCAGGTTGAACATCTTTATAGGCAACTCGTTGCCCTTTATGTTTTAGCGTATCTGTCGTAACGGAATGTAACGGTCCTAGATCTACGCCAACCTGATTAAAAGCCCAATGAATAAAGCTAGAACAATCAAAACGTCCTGCGGATATATCCCTTTGATTCCTTCCTCCACCAAACACATACTTCGAGTTTCCAATCCATTGTGTTCCTACTTTGATAACTTCTTCAAAGTCTCCTGCATACATCGGTGTTCCTATATATTGCATGACTGCGTCTACATATCCGATATCTCCATAGCAAGCTCCTGTCTCTGCACTTTCAGGTCTGATACAAGAATACATTCCTGTATGTTTCAATTTTTGATATTGTTGCCGAGAAAATTCAATCGCTAATTCTTTTGAATACTTTCCATTATTATGTTTGTTTGCATAATCTATAAAACCATGACCAAAATTATAGGCTTGGAGTGCTAACTTTTCATCACCACTTGCTTTTTCTAAAACTCTAGCAAAATATCGTGTTCCAACATCAATACTTTCTTCTTGGTTGTCAATTGTATTTGGAGGTAAACCTAGTGATTCACTTGCTTGCATGACATCTTTTAATCGACCACCTGATTCTTGCATGGTCTTTGCCATAAGCAAATCAACATAATCGGGAATACCATGTTTAGCCGCATATGTTTCAAACAATGGTCTTAATTTTTCTACTTCTGGTGAAAGATTTTTCGTTCCACCTGAAGTAAAATCATAATCATTTGAAGAAGTTGAATTACCTCCACCGACCAAAGCTTGGAACATTCCAATGATAAAAACAGCCGAGAAAATGATGAGTAACATACTTATAAGGATGATCATTTTAGTTTTAAAAGTAATTAATGCTAATCCAACTTTAAAGGCGCCTTTTGCTAATGTATTCACTTTTTAAGCACCTCCACCAAATAAGTCCAATTCATCTCGAGATACGTCTACGCTCATTTTTATATTTTTGACAGAGGAAATACATAGTAGGACTTGGCCACGTTGCAAGTACGGAATTTGACTTAATTCGGAATCATTTAATTGACCAGTAAATACATCTTTTAGCTTTGATAATGATTCACTATCTTGTTCAGCGATAAATTTATATTGTGTTAATCCAAATAGTTTTTTAACTTCTTCTGCTGCCCTTTGAGTGGCATTGTCAGGAACAAAGTCAGAGATGATATGACTGGCAAAAAAGATACCGCCAAAGTATTTTCGAGCTTCTCGCATAAATCTCTGAAGGTACTGGACACCATATTCACTCCCTTTTCGTGTATTTATAATGTGGTGTGCTTCATCAATTAAAATTAAATAACGTACGGCATCTTCAAACTTTAAACGATGTTTATTGTAGGCTTTTAATTGGGGTTGACCGTTTTCTAACATCCCATCCCACAACATGTTCATGACGTTAAATAATTGCGCCTGAAAGATTTCAGGTTTTAGTTCTGATAAATTACGTAAAGGAAAAGAAACAAATTGTTCAGTGTTAAAATGGTCGATGCTGGAATGTCCGTTAAATAAGTGAGTATAGTTTTGTACAAGGTTTTCGATATTTAATTCAATATTCTCTAATCGTTCACACTTTTTCTCACTGATCGTTTCATCTACTTTTTTCTCTTCACTATTTTCATAGAGTTCGTTTCGTAACATTGCTAAGAAATCAGAGAAGATCGGATATTCATTAGCCTTTCGATCAGTAATGCGATTATCCGTTTCACCTTCTACCCATAACCCATGTTGAATATAAAGTTTTCTTAATAAATTTTCATATTCTTTTATTTCCTCGTTCGTTGTATTCGGATTTAAAAACCGGTAGAACACACTTAATTTGGATAAGTGTTGCGTAAAGGACAGTTGTTCATTCGAATTACCATGATCATCTGTTGCTGTTCTATAGACATGCAACGGATTAATGAAACCGTTGCTACCATCAAGTGCAATGACCTTTCCGTCGAGAGCTTTTGTTAAATCTTCAAATTCACCTGTAATATCTAAAATTCTGATTTTGTGACCTTTAATTGCATTATCTGAAGCCACTTTTTTTAAGAGTGTTGATTTGCCTGAACCCATTTTTCCAATCATTAAAGCGTTGTACGATTTTCGTTTTTCGTCTTTATGAAAGAGATCAAACAATACATTTCCGTTTGTATCAGTCGTTCCATAGTGGGTACCGAACGGATCATCTAAACTGGTAAAATGGAAAGGAAATCCTCCTGCTAGAGATAGAGCAGGAATTTCAATACCCTTGCGTTTATTCGGATATTTTTGTTGTGCTTTGTAATTTTTGTGTAAACCTTCCCATTCATATTCTTGTTCATTTAGAAATACACTTCCTCGAAAGTTTAGAGATTCAAGGTTATTGATTATTTCCTTTACCAAGCGTTCTAATTCGTCAATGGTTTTCGCACTAACGAACAAACGTAAGATAATCCTCTTTAAGACCTCTCCCTGTCTTACTTCGTTATATACATCTTTTAATTCCTCATAACCTTCACTTGCTTCAATAAAGTCAGACGTATCTTTTGCTTGATGACCACGATTTTTTTGCTCTGCCATACTTTTATTGATATTGTCGATCACTTCTTTTCGGTTCGGTGTAGAGATGTCCAAACTCGCAACCACGTTCGGCATGTTCATGATCTGTTCGAGCCAAAAGTCCGTCACAATCGTTTGAAAGTCATAGACATGAATACACGTTTCGTATCCATCCCCTTTGCGTATAAACGCTTCATCGAATTTAATCCCACCTTGCGGTTGTATTTCGGAAAGTAGATAGGGGTTGTAGCCATATGTTTCTTTACTCGGAGTGGTTTCAGCTGCTGGTTTAAGTTTGTTTAAAATGGCCCGTATCATACTACTTATCCCCTTTCGAACTTTTATTTTTCGAGTTGAGATTATTCAATTTATAAAGAATGTTAATCTTCTTTTCGTCGCTTAATCGAACAATCGGGCAAACAACGTTCATTTGAGCCGACACTGCTTTGATTCGAGAATGTAATGTGAATTCATCATCAGCATAAATGAACATATAGTATTCTCTGTTTGCTCGTTCCGTTTCAATAAACTGTAATTCTTTTAATTTTTGTTCTAGGAACAAACGATATTGAGCGTTCGTTGTTCGATCTAATTTTTTTAGAATAAACTGTTGTTGCCCTGACGTATCCACTGGAAAGTTTAACGGAATAATTTTCATGTCGTATTGATACCATTGAAGGAAATAAGCAAGCGAATAGATTTTTTTCTCTTTGTCATCGTGATTGAGTGCGTAAATATCAGTGGAAGTTAGTTGTACGATCTCCATGTAACCATCCTCATTTGATAGTTGGAAATATCCGTTTCCTGTAATGTCAATGATAGGAGAGATTTCAGCAAAGCTTGATTTCACTTTGATTTTTTTCGGTTTATCCTCTTTTTTTGTTTCTATGTTCGATTCGTCAAAGATCGAAGAACCCTTACGTTTTGTTTTTTTTACTAATCGTGTTCGGTTAGGTTCATTGAAGATCGCCATTATTTTTTTCACCATCCTCTGGATATTCGTCTGTGCCATCTACGATATAATCAATTGCAGTGTACGTATCTTTACGCCTTCTGATTGCATAGTAGATCGCTTCATAAATCCTCTTTTTCGGGTTAGTTGCAGGTCTAATAATCATTAAACCTGCAACCACCACCATAAATCCGTAGAAAAGGAATGTCAGAGAAGAATGAACGATATTGCTCATAACAAACGTAAAGAGCAATAAACCTACCAGCAAACCAAGATCAGTTAAATAAAGTGCTTTGTTTATCTTTAGTTCACTGGATATATGTTTTGGAATCCGATAATGAGCCATCTAATCACCCTTTTACTTTTTTCTAGTAAAATTCTTTTTGAAGTTACGCTTGATCGCCTGACCAGTGTTACGCCCAACTTGATAGTTTCGCTTTGTATTCTTAACCGTTTTTGTTGAATGGAAGCGTTGCGATACGGTATCTTTCATGATCTGACCCAGGTGACGATCTTCTTGAATAACCTCATTATTTTCTTGAATGACTTCTTTTTCATGTGCACTATTATCAATGTCATTTGTAACATGCGTTGTATGGATTACAGTGGACGTTTTTGTACCTCCACTACCTGAACTTGAAGTACCGCCAGTTCTTGGTGCGCTTCCTGAACCTCCTGAAGTTCCACCTGATGATGTACCTCCTGATGTTACACTGCCTGACGAACCTCCTGAAGTCGTTGTACCTCCTGATGAAGGGGTTTGCCTTACCGTTTGTTGCCCACTACTAGAGCCTTGTCGATGGTTAGTGGATGTTCTTCTTTCCTGCTCGATTATGCCACCTCCTGAAGAATCCTCAATAACTTCATTTAACTCTTCAATCATTTCTTTTCCACTCTGACCAACATTATTTGATACACGTTGCGTATTCTTCACAGATGATGTTTTCGCACCACCACCGCCCAACGAACCTCCTGAATTACTACTTGCTGCACTTGATGTTCCTCCTGAAGTGCCACCGCCTGATGCTGTTTCAGCAGCACCACCTAAAGAACTTCCGGACGTTCCACTACCTGATGAAGGGGTTGGCCTTACCGTTTGTTGTCCACCATTAGAGCCTTGTCGATGATTGGTTAATGCTCTTCTTTCTTGTTCAATTGTTCCACCGCTAGAAAAATCCTCAATGACTTCATTTAGCTCTTCAATCATTTCTTTTCCACTCTGACCAACATTATTTGATACACGTTGCGAGTTTTTCACAGATGATGTTTTCGCACTACCACCGCTTGACGTACCTCCTGAAGTACTACTTGCTGCGCCTGAAGTACTTCCTGACGTGCCACCACCTGATGTTGTTCTAGCAACATTGCCTGAAGTACTTCCTGAAGTCGCTTGTTTCCCATTCGTAGCCCCGCCAGCTTGTTTTTGATCGGTAACACCAACTGTTTCTGAACCTTCTACTGTACTAGCGACCTGATCGAAAGCTTGCTCAATGTCATTAGGAAAGCCAGTTTTTGCAGCGCTTTGTGCGTTTTGATCATTAACAGACGCCGTTTGAGGTGAACCAGTTGTCTTATTTCCTCCGTTTCCAGCACCCGCAACACCACCTGATGTATCTCTTGCTTTGCTACCTGAAGTACCTTTACTGTTCGTACCAGCAACACTTCTATTTTTCATTTGGTCATGTAGAGAGGTTGGTCTTGTTGATCCATTTTGATTTCCTTCACTGTTTCCTTTCCCTTGAGCTTCACCCTGTCCCGCATGACCTGTAGCACCTTGCTCTTTAACTTGTGCGTCGGCTTTATTTCCTACTGCGCTAGTAGCATTTACTTTCCCATCACTTTGTCCATCCCCCATCATTCCATGAGCAGCACCAGATAAAAAACCACCAGTACTGGCTGTCTTACTTGCAGCAGAACGAGCACCTTTTGCAGCAGCAAGCGCTCCTTTCCCCATTCCTTTGCCTAGACCAGCAGCACCTTTAGCAGCGGCATAACTTCCAGCTAATGCACCCCACCCTGATTTCACGCCAGCGTCAATGCCAAATAGCCGTTCAACAATGTTCGGACCATCGATAACTGCTAGCGCAAAGCCGATCATAGCGATTAGATAAGGGATGCCGTCAAGGTATTCTCCTAGAAATTCTGTTCCAATCATGTAGACTTTCAAACTTAGAAAGATCATGATGGTTACTAGAAAAATGTTTAAGATGTTTTGCACGACTTGCTTCATTCGTTGTCCACTGTGCATGTCAGACGGTGCGACAAATAAAGCTAGAATATAGTTAAAAGCTAGTTCAAAAAATAACTTTGCTAACTTGATCGCTACCGTAATCAATACCACACCAACGACAAGCAGTGTACCTAACATGTTTATCCAATCAAGGGTATACCGATAGTAATATTCTTGTGTGATATCGGTGATCCAGTTTCCACTCTCTAACTTTACAACCGCCCTCGAACCATCCCCTAACGTTTCTATCTTGTGTCCTAAGATTTGCTCTCCATCATTTGATAGTTCTTGATCTGCCGTAACGTTACTACCTTTTGTTAAATATGAGTTGATGTTAATGTCTCTGGTGAAATTCGACTTAATTCTATTCTTATCTTCTAATTCAGGTGTTTGCCAGCCATCAAGATCAAACAGCGAAACATCTGTTATATTGTCTCGGATAATCGTATTAGATAAGGTGCTATTGCCACCTTCTTCATAGTTGATAGCGTCAATGGCATCACTAGAAAACCGTTCTGCCTGTGACATCCCCGACCCAAGCAACACAACGATAATCAAAGCCATTACCACGTTTGTAAAAACGCCAGCTCGATTAAATTCTTTTTGAAAAATCAATAAATATCCGATAAACAAAATGTTGAAAGCAAATAAAATAACCAAGATTGGTTGAAATTTCTCTACAAACTCCACAAATTCAGGGTGATTGTAAAACAGCTTTAATCCAAGAATAAGATCAGTGATATTTTCAAGCTGGTCAATGAACCAAGCCAGCCCTAAAACAAAAAACCATCCGATGGTTCTAAAGACATCAATAAAGATCGTACCTTTAGATAAATGTTCGCCAAACTCTAATAGTTTTTCTAAAATTTCCTCGTTACTCACGTCCTCCCCCCTTTTTTTAGTTTTTTGTTAGAAAATCGCTTATCATGGAGGGAATAGAAAAATCGAAGTCGTCTACAAGGACTTGATACCTTCCTGTTTTTTCATTTTTACATATTCTGCATGCCCCATCATTCAGCCGAATGATAAGATCATGCTCCTGCAAGTGTTGTTCGTGCTGCTTTATCACATCCTCTAAACGTTGTTGCTTTTGAACTTTACACAGGTAGTTTTTCATGAATATCACCCTCGCTATCGTATGTTCGACGTAGATTATTAAATTTATCAGAAACCGTACTCACTGTATTTGATTTAATTTTGTTATCCTCTGATAGTCGTGTTAAAAGAACCATAAATTCAGTCGTTGTCATATCAAGTATGTTTTCTTCAGAGTTTTCTGTTTCAGGTAACACTTTTTTCATAACGAAAGGTAGGATATTGTCGTTGCCTAATACTTCTTCAACCGTCATTTCCTCAAACGTTCTTTCCTTATTTTCTCCTTGTTTATTTACTTCCTGAGCTTCTTCAGCTACTTTTTCCATCTGATCTTCTTTAACCTGTTGTTCATGGAATTTATACACCATATTTTTCAGTGGAATATCCGCGTGTTTGCATGGAATATCGATATCGTTAATCGATGTTGAAGTGTCAAAGTCGTCAGCGAGGTATTCATAACGGTATTTCATACTCGTTTTATCTCGATTGTAAATCGGATATGGTTTTACTTTTTTCCTCTTTTGATCTTGTCGCTTAATCCCTCGAATGACGACCATGTCACCTTCCTTTGGCTGCATAAGTTCGGTTGGTGTTAAAAGCCTACGACCGTCTACGCCTTCCGTTTTATTCTTTTTAAAGGAGAGCGTACCACCTGAGCGACTGTGCGACGAAATGGTTTCGTCTCCAAGTTTTTTGCTGACTTCTTCTGCCGTATCGTTTGACGTAGTCAAAATATATATCGTGTTCGCACAGTTTCCATCAAGCGTTTTCCAATCTTTGTCGTATTTAAGTTCTAATTGAGAATAAGCCTGAATAACCAGATTGAATCGAATGTTACGCCCCAGACAGACGGTAATAATGGAACCCATATCTTCAATCGTAGGCATGTTCCCAAACTCATCAAGGATAAAAATCACTTCTCTAATACATTTACCACCTTTAGTGTTACTGGCGGTTCGGGCTAATTCTGTATAAAGCTGTTTAATATACAGAGAAGCAATGACATGTAACGAAGAATCATAATCAGGTGTAATCATGAAAAGAGCAGTCGGTTTATTGAAGTGTTCAAAGCGATCAAGGGTAATGCCAATGTCATTTTCTTGCTTATCCTGAAGGACAGTATACTCAACGACACCATCTTTTTTATCGATGGATCCCACTTCCAATTCTAGGAAACACGTTGTTTCTTCCACCGAAACCTGAAGTCGGTCCCCGACCTCTACTTTTTCATCATGCGAAATACTAAAAAGTCCATTTTGATCCGTTCGGATAGACGATGTTCCATTTTGAAATTGAATCGTTACGCGTGATAATGGTTTCGTTCGACCAGATACGACCTTTCCAAATCCGATTCGTTTCATATCAAAAGTGTTCATGGACGTCATTTTGGCAATCGGTGTGAGGGTAAAAATGTTTAACTTTCCAAACGTATTGGCATAGATACCCGCTACGGTTTGGCCTGCACCTGAAGCGAATTTTACGGTTGCGTATTGTAATTTTGCAGCATGACCTTCAGGTAAACTATCAAAGAAACGATCTAGACCTGTAACCATATTTCCTGTTACTTCATTCATTTCTTGTTCAGAAGCTAGTTCATTTAGTGTCTGTGCCACGGTATACATCGTGATTTTTTGCTTGTTGTGAGGAAGGTTTTTCTCACAAAGTCCAAGAATCAACGCTGTACATAAGGCACTTGCGCTATCTTGCCAAAATTTATCTTTGGCAGAAGGGTCACTGTACAGCATGCTCGATATCGTTTTCGCATATTGTTCAGCTTTAGCCATGTTTCCTTCTTCGTAAGCATCAATAACAATTTGTAAAATCTGATACGACATCGATTGCAGAGGATTGTCTAAATTCAATACCTCCACGTGATATCCTCGTTTTTCTAACGTTTCTTTGGACGCTGCAAACAACTCACCTTTCGGATCATTTAAAACCATAGAAGCCTTTTTTTGGGCTCTAGAATAAATATCAATCATCGGAAAGATCAGCATTTCCCCTTTTCCTGATCTAGTCGTACCAATGATTAGATTGTTTACAGGAGAATCGTCAATAAAAATTTTGTCTTGATAACGTGAGATCGGAACCCCGCCCCCACCTTCATACATTTCTTTTTTTTCAGATACAGCACGATATTGCTTCTTCATTTCATCGAGCGTTGTAAATCGGCTTGTACCTTTTGATCCTGGTTTTTCTAACTCTCGAAAGTTGGTACGTAGCTTATAATAAAATAAACCAAAGGCTGTTACTGCAAGCGTACCGATAATCAGATAGGCAAATGCTGGTAGTTCGTTAAATGTAAAAAGAAACGTTTCAATCGCAAAGGTCATTTCCGACACTTCTATAAAACTGTCGCTGCTTAAAATGTCTTTTACATTGATCATCACAATGTTAAGTAACATGTTCACAATAAAGAAAAAGAGCAGCGAGCATGTTAAAGCTATTAATACATGGATTTTCCGTTGTTTTAATAGTTGTTTCATCGAATCACCACTCCGGTTGAATTGATAAAAAGACACTCTAAACATGAAAGAGTGCCTATTAAATGCTTTTTAATTCTTCTAATAATGCTTTTTTTTCTGTTTCTAGTTGTTTCCGATCTTTTTCCTCTGCGTCATCTATTTTGTCATCAAGTTTAGCAATCGCACCATTTAATTCTTCATATCGAGCAATTTTCTCTTTCATTTCGCTTGAATTATTACGTTCTAATTCTTCTTTTGCTTTTTCAAGATTGCCTGTTTTTAGATACGCATACGTCTTCTTCTTGCTTCGATCAGTAGATATGTCAACATTTTCAATCTTTAAAACTTCATCATAGTTTTCGTCAGAAAATGCCAGGTCAAATCTTGCTTCATTTGTTGGATAACGGTCATGATATTCTCTTAATCTATCTGTTTTATGATTAGAAAGAAACGTTGCTACCATGCTTGTGTCATTTTCAAATAGAGCATTCAATTGATCAAAATCACCTTCATCTGCTACATAGCCAGCATAAATATTTCTTTCTTGGGAGTTAAGATCGTCCATATCAAGAGAAGCAAGATACTGTTCTAATTCTCCTGTTTTTCCTAGTAATGCATTTTCGTAATAGTTGATCACTTGACCTTGCCGATCTGATTCACTTGCCATCGTTTGATATTCTTGATTAAAGACAGCAATTTGCATAAAAAAGTATACAAAAACACCAACCGTAGTTAGTGCAAAGAAGCCAGCGACACCATAAATAGTACGTCTTTGCCAGCGATGTAAACGTGATATCTTGGAAACGTCTAAATTTTTAAGATTGTCATTTTGAATATCTTCTTCTTTTTTGTATTGATCATCTAGTAGTTCTTCCATTTCAGCGATAAACGCTAGTCGGATTTTCTCTTTTTCTTTGTCAGTTTTAATGACAAGCAGCATCTTTTTTATATGGATAAATAGATTAGGTGCAGCATAAGAACCAAAGTGAAACGTGCCTTCATACATATCATCTTCATAATTAGGATTAATGACATGAAAATAGCTTTCCATTGTCCTATTCTTTTCACGCATTTCCATTTCAATTTCTTGTGATAGTTTCACAGCCTCAGGAAATGGAATACGTTCATGTTTTATGATTTTTGAGTGCTTTCCACGAGTGAAATTGACATAGAGCATGGCTTTCCCTCCATTAAAAATAAATAAAGAGCCACATATGTTGTGGCTCTAACGATTTTAAAGTAATTAGAATGTAATGTTATTGTTGATACCTGTTGCGATGCCGTATGCACCCATAACGACAACCAACCCTATTGCACCACCTAAAAACCAACCGACTGATTTACTACGACCTCGATCACCACCGAACATAAGGTAGTAACCACCTACACAAAAAGCAAGTGCAGCACCAATAAGTCCTAAACGCTGCGCCCACTGAAGGATCGATTCACCCGTTTTAATTAGGTTAGTCATGCCATCAGCAGTCATCAAATACGTGTTAAACAGTAACAGTTCAAAAAGTTGATCTTTCATGACTTTTCCCTTCTTTCTTATAATTTAGTTTGATTCTTATCATCAGAATTTTTTACAGTTACAGTATCAGAAGATAAAATACTAGATTGAGGTTGTTCTTTATCTTCTTTCTTATCATTCAATTCCATGTACTCAATCAGGTTTTCATCAATATAATTAACGTGTTGCTGGTGCAACCATTCGTTATAGTTAATGCCTTTTGCTTCTATGATCTTCTTTGCAATCTCTTTTTTTTGCTTCTTTTCCTTTGCGTTTGCCGCCATGTATGCATTCTCCTTTTCTTTTACTGATGATTTTGAATGAATTGTCTTAGTTCACTATTATTTTCTTTACTGAAAATTTGACTATTAATGTCAAATTCACTTAATACTCTTCCATCTTTAACAAAAGTAATTCTATCGCTAGGTAAATAAACTTCAGGATTGCTAGTATCTTTGTTCATAATCTCATAAGTTTCATTATCGGCAGTTTGTATATTCGTGAAAGTCAGAGTTTCATTTTCTCTGTCAAAAACATCTTCAATTACTGTTATATAGCCTTCTTCTTCTGCTTCCCAGTCAGAAAGGAGATAAGCAAATCCAGTAAACTCTTCAGAATTAACTTTATCTCTGAATTCTTCATATTCGAGATCGGCAATCGTTTCAGTACTGTTGTTACATGCAGATAAAAATAGAAACGAAAACACAAAAATACTTTTCCATAGCTTCATAGCGTATCCCAACCTTTTTTTGGATAATTTTAACACAACCTTTCCATTGTAGCTTTATTACAATGATCCTTTTTGTTACTTTTTGCTTGGAAAGCCGAATTTAATTTTATTTTCTTTATCAAGGAAAAGGTTCGCTTCAAAGGCTTTTCCAGCTTTTGATTTAAAGCCTTTGATCTTACTCGTTTTCTTTTTTTCGCAGAGCATTTTTATGTTCGTTTTTGATAATGTTTTGCCTGCAAGTTTTTTCGGAAACATCACTTTGCAACCATCTTGATAACTAGAACAACCAAAGAACGTTTTCCTATCTAGTAAGTATCCATTTTGACAAGAAGGGCACTTTGCTATATGATTGCTGCTTTCTTCAGACTTGATAAGTGTATCTACGCTACTATTATTGAGTTTTTGAGGTGTTTCTTCGATCAATTTTTCTATAAATTCTTTTGTCTGTTTGATAAAAGAATCTTTTGACCCTTTACCATTCCCGATTTTCTGCAAGTAAGATTCCCATTTTGCCGTCATTGAAGGACTAGATAGCAATGTACCTTCGATTGATTCACATAGAATTTTCCCTTTTTCTGTTACTGAAACTACGTTCTTCTTTACTTCGATATATTTTTGTACTTTGATCGTTTCAATAATGCCTGACCGAGTGGCTTCGGTTCCTAATCCTTCAACTTCTTTCAAGATTTCGGTGTCTTCTTCATCATCAATGAGTTTACTATTTCCGCACGTTTTCATCATATTTATTAACTGACCTTCAGTGTAAGGGGATGGAGGCTTGGTTTTTCCTTCTTTTATCGAAACATCACTATTAACACTTTCAGATTCTTTGACTTCAGGAAGTAGCGTAGTATTTTCCTTTTTTTCATAAGCCATTGTAGGAAATAACGACTTCCAGCCTTTTCCTACTTCGGTTTTTCCGGTCGATTTAAAGGCTAATTTATTTACGTTTGTTATGATCGTTGTTTCTTCGTAAACATAGTCGGAATGAAACATCGAAAGGGTAGTAGCTACTATTTCATGATAAATATTTTTTTCCATTTCAGATAGTTCGTTTAACACAGAATCACTAGGTATATTTTTAGTTGGTACAATCGCATAGTGTTCTTGAACTTTTGAGCCATCGACATATCGCTTGTTCGGTTCAAGTGATTCAGGTTCAAAATTGACATGTAAAAGTTGCTGGTAAGCTTTCACGTTTTTAACTAGATACGCAAATTCGTTCTCAGTAATAAAATTGCAATCTGTACGTGGGTAGGTGACGATCTTTTTTAGATACAACTCTTGCATGGTTTTCAAAACGTCTGAAGGACTGTACTTCCAGCGTTTATTTGCTATGGTTTGAAGGGTTGATAAAGAATGTAACTTCGGTGATTTTTGCTTTTTCTGTTTCTTTTCGACACTAGCGATTGTACCTTTAGTTACTGTATTTTCATCAATTTGATGTTTTTCTAATAGTGCTTGTACCCTTTCCTTATCTTCTTCTTTGACTTTGGCTAGTCCTTTATATTCTCCATTTTCAGCCTCGAATTTCCCTTCTATTTGATAGAAAGGCTTCGATACAAAGTTCTCAATCTCTTTTTGACGCTGGTAGATCAGGTAAACCGTTGGTGATTGGACACGGCCAATGCTCAGACTACCTTGATAACCTTTTTGTTGCATAGATAAAGAAAACAATCGACTAGCATTCATCCCGACTATCCAATCAGATATTTGACGTGCCTTTGCTTCATCAAACATTAATAAATCTTTATCGTTTGATTGAAGGTTATTAAATCCTTTTCGGACTTCCTCTTTTTCTAATGAATTAATCCAAAGTCGCTTTATAGGTTTGCCTTTTACTCCTGTGACAGAAAGGATTGAGTAAAAAATATTTGAACCTTCTCGATCAACATCAGCCCCATTAACGATTAAATCAGCGTCTTTAAAGAGCTTTTTGACTGCATTGAATTGTGCTGCTTTTCCATCGGCTACTTTTTCAACGAATTGCGAAGGAAGAATCGGAAGGTGTTCCATGCTCCATTTTTGCCATTCGCTTTTATAATCATGAGGTTGCTGCAACTCAACTAAGTGACCAATTCCCCACGTGATAAATGCACCAGCTGGGAAAGTAGAATCAGGCTTTAATTCAATGTGCGTTTTTGATCGTTCTTTAATAGAAAAAGCATCTGCATAGGCTTTAGCTTGTGACGGTTTTTCCGCCAATATAACAATTTTACCCATTCTATCCACCCCCATTAAAAATTTAAACTTGGCTAATTCCGTAAGTAGTTCCTCGTTGTGTAAATTTTTTGACATGATCATTTCTTCCTTATTTACCATTTCAAGCGATTTTGAAGTCTACCGAGATTATAATTCTACTTCTGTCTGTCATTTCATAGCAGCAAAAGAAATAGGAATGGTTTTTTGCCATTTTTGGCTGAAATGGCTACCCTGTGTTGGCATGCATGGTATATCCAAGCCCAACACTGCACAACGTTTTAGGCGTAAACGAAGAACCTTATATATCTCACAAGACAACTTTTATTGCTTCGTCAGAATTACTTCCTCACAACTACTTGCCATCATTGATCATTGATATACCGTTAAAAACGTGAACCACTGGCGAGTTTTAGGTCACACTCACCTAACCGTTTTGGTATACCCTTTCCCTCTTGTGGTTCGTTAGAAGGGAGCACCCATATATATTTTTCAAAGAGCTTTTGCGCTCTATATTCTCAGCACACTTCAAAAATCGCTTGTTTTTCATAAAGTCCACTTAAGGTAAAATTGATAACTCTAGTTCATTGTTTTCCTTTTACGATATACCACCATCAGCTCATCTTCTTGTGTTTTTCTCTTTGCAATGATTTTTTGACTTTCATCCACCACAGAACGAATTCGATAATAGATTTCAGCAATCCGTTCAATGTTTCCTGTTTTGTTATCGATGGCAACAGCACCCTTAAGTTTGTATGTCTTCCCGTCAAATGTTTTAACACTTTGAGCGTTTGACGGTGGTATATCGTAATATGATAGTCGTTTTGCCTCTCCCATATCCATCGCCCCTTTTTGTATAAGTCCTCTAAAGAACTAAGAACTTCCCTCGATAAGTTCTTCTACTTTGATTTCCAATGCTTTAGCGATTTTCATAATATTTTCATGAGTTGGGTATTTTCGATCTCCTCTTTCGATTTGAGAAATAGTCGGCTGTGGAACTCCTGACATATTCGCAAGTTCAAATTGAGTCCAGCCTTTCTCCAATCTCTTTTCTCTAATTTTATTAATGATGTTCACCTCCTTAAAACTATTGTATTCGAAAACAATTAATTTGTAAATGAATTTTATTTTAAAAGAATAATCTTAAAAGATAATATTATGCAACACTCTTGAATTTTGATAAAATTATTAAAAACCATCCAAAGTGAGTAGATAAATATGAATGAACTAAAAAAATACATTGGTGAAAAAATAAAGGGTTATCGTAAAAGCCTTAATATGACTACAGTCGAATTAGGCAAGTTATCAAATACATCTCAAAGCACTATTAGCACCATCGAACGTGGAGAAAGGTTTGGTACCTTCGAGTCCATGATAAATATTTGTGAGGCTCTAGGAGTGACGTTATACGATATATTACCTCCAGAAAATAGCGAAAACTTAAACGTTCCTAGCATACATAACGAACGAATTAATATTATTCTGGACAGGTTATCTTCAGAAGATATTGAAGTAACGGAAACCCTTGTAGTTAACTACATGTCATTACTAAGGATGATTTCTGACTTAACTCCCAGTCAGATAAAACATTTGACCAACTTTCTAAATTCGATAATGAATAATAAATAATTATCTACATGGTACAAGCTTCGACAAGTTTAAGGGAGGGGTAAAAAAATACCCCTCCCCAAATTTTGAATTATATGATATAATACTAAAATTTCCCACTTCGATATACAAAATTATTTTATCAAACCATGCAGAAGAAAAAAGCAAACTAAATTGAGGTTAGTCTTTGTACTGACCCTTCAATTTAGTTTGCTTTTAATCATTTTTAATTGTTTTTTAATTGTTTCCAAGGACTTATATAACTTTTCAGATATTTGCTTTTTGTTTAATCCCTTCTCTTTTAAGTCATAAACTTCACGTTCAGCTGGAGTTAATACTTTTACTTTTCTTTCTCTTTTAAGTTCACTAATAAGTACAGACGAAACATCAGAATGAAGACTAACCTTACCTTGATACGCTTCTCTAATAGCATCAGGGATATCTCTATAAGATGTTTTTGTTATGTAATTGATAGCCCCTGTGTCAAAGGATTCAAGGATAATTTCCGTGTCATCCCACGATGTTAACATAATAATTTTCTTTAACCCTTTATCAGATAATCGACTGGCAACTAAAAGTCCACTTAGGTTTTCATCTTCTTTTGATAGTGTTAAATCCAATAACACTACGTCAACATTATCACAAACAACTTGTAATGCGTCCTCTTTCGTATAAGCTTGTTTAACAACAGTAATATCGTTCTCTTTTTTCACATAATTGGATATGCATTTCATCCATACTGGATCATCTTCTACGATCATCAATCTAATTTTGTCCATAAGCTCTTTTCTCCTATCGATTTAGAATTAGATTGTTGGTTTATTTTAATATCGATAATTCTTTTGGTAGGAAGTGCCAATGAAAATGTTGTACCTTGGTTTACTCGACTTTTTATTGAGATATCGCCACCATGTTTTTGGAAGACATTATAACAATAAGTTAAACCTAGACCGTAATTTACTTGCTGCCTTTTTGTTGAATAAAAAGGGTCTAACACAAGAGAAAGTTTATCTTTTTCGATACCTTTACCTGTGTCTGTAAAGTCTATGTGAATTTTTCTACGGGTTTTATAGATTTTAATTAAAATTATCCCACGCCCATCCATGGCTTCAATTGCATTTTTAATTATGTTGAGAAAAGTTTCTTGTATCTGTGCAGTATCCCCGAATATTGTGGCATCAACTTCATACTGTTTAATAACGTTGATGTCTGAATGTAAATAAGGTTTGAGCAAGCTAATTGCTGAATCTACGCTTTGACTGAGTAAAAATTCAGATTCTTTAAGATTTATAATGTCTAGTTTGCTCTGAATACGTGTTGAAAGTTCTAAAACATGATTTGTTGAATTTAACACTAATTCAAGATCTTCAGAAGAAGCTTCGTCTTGCGGTATATGTTCTTTTAATTGATTGACTAATAAATCAATTTTAGCTATTTCATTTTTTATCGTGTGATTCAATAGCCCCGTTCCAGAGCTAACAGCTTTCATTGTAGAATCACGTCTTTCTTTCTCAAATCTGATTTGAACACCAAGAATTCCATATTTAATGGCGAAATAAATGAATACTAGAAATTGCACACCTATTATCCAAGGGTTGTAATGCCAAACTTCTCTAATGCCAAATGCTTCTAAAATAATGTTTGTAACCAAGGCAAAAGAAAACATTGGCACTACAAATAAACAAGTTAATATTTTCCGTTTTTTGATAGTCGGTCTAGTTTCTCGCCAGGCGGAGTAAATTAATAAGATATTTGCTGAGACAACGTATGGTACAACCCAGATAGATAAAATAACGAAATTTAATTTGAATTCTGGATATACTGGAAAAAGAAAGTACATTATGATAATGGGAACAAGAAGCAAAAGTTTGCATACTTTTTTCGTCTTATTTTTTTCAATAAAATCTGAATAGACTAAACCAAAAATCAACATTCCATATGGCGTAAAATAATGCCCTATAGATGTAAAAAAACCATCTAGAAATAAAATCCATTCAGGACGATTTAAACCCTTACCCAGTAAAACTCCTCCCCCCCCGAATCCTCCGAAAAACCCTATGTAACTTGCCCACCTAATTTTTTCACTTTTAGGATTCCTAAAAAACAGAATGGAACTCATCAACCAAAGTAAAGTCACCATTACAGTCATAGTACTTACCCCTTTATCTTATTTTGGAGAAATAAAAGGGTGTCTGTTGCAATCTTTTTACGATTAAGAACTATACCAGCATGTCCACAATTATAAACATATCTTGTGGGTTTTCCCCAAGATTCCCACAAATAGTCTGCATCTTCAATATGTACATATTGATCATATTTAGCAGAGATTAGTAAAATATTGTCCTTGTTGATTTTTGGAATACCTTCACTAGGCTCTGTAATCCGCCAATATTTTATTAAATCATTATAATTCACACCATGGTGTTCTAGATCTTCTCGTATAAACTTACCTGGACTTGTATTCCATATTGAATAAGAAAGTCGATTAGAATAAAATATAGAAACTAACGCATCAATTTGAGATTCAAGAGTAGCCACTAAATTCGTAATAAATCCACCTAAGCTTATTCCTATAACAACAACAGGTCCTTTTTTATTGTCTTTAATCCACTTAATTAACGCACGTAAATCAACAATCGATTGCCTTACAGATATAAGCGTTCGAGGGATATTTGCGCTAATCATATATTCACCGCTATAAAGTGATTTCTCTGGTTCTCTTTGAAAATGATATGGAAGGGTAAAATAATACATATTCCACCCTAAATTACCCATACGATCATGAAATATTTTTTTTAGGCGATCAAATGAATCTTGACGCCATCCATGTACAAAGATGATATTAGGAGCATCTTCATTTCGTATATATGCTTCTCCTTGTAAGTGATCATTAGTAGGATCACCAGACGAAATTAAACTTTGGAATTCGAATCTCCCCACTTTATAGTCCTTTTCTGAATTGTGTATATCAAAAAGAATGTCGATAGGATTCACTTCGTAAAAAGCTTCTCTCTCGCTTACATTAGGTATTGAAGAAGGAAGAGAGGTATATTGAAACTCTCCACTACGATTCTTGTGTAATCTACTTAAAGCGTAAAGATCTATCACTTTTGAAAAAATCAATGGATTCGTCCCCCAACTAACTAAGATTTGCTAATAATCGTGTTTCCTTTAACTATTTCCATCCCGCATAACATCCCCTAGCCTTCGTGTTAGGTTCTTTCAGTTTGCATTCATCCATTGATCTGGACTCGGAATATCACTTTGCTTAATTTTTTTATTTTCCTGACCTTGCTTAAGAGCTTGATGAAAGGTATGTTGCTCAATATGATTTTTAATGGCGATAAATAAATAATTATCAGGGTTATCCTTCTGATCTTTTTTTAGATTTCTAATGGCTTTCATAAAGCCTTCGCGTAACATATGCTGATTTTCTTCGTCTTCTAGCGATATGACTTTACTATAAAATTTCTCTGCTTTTTCTTTAGCTTTTAGAATAATTCCAAACCAGTGATACATTTCATCATAGCTATCACTAAATACACTAAGTACATGATGAAGTGGTTGAGGAATGATATCTTTCAAACTATCTTTCAATAATTGATCTTGTAGTTCTTCTTTATCAGTGCTTGAAAAAAGTAGATTATGAGAAACATTTCCTGTTTCTTTTGTATCTCTTGTTTCTTTACTATCTTCTTGATAAACCTCATTATTAGTAGATTTAATAGGTGTTGATTTTGGACTGTTCATTTTGGACTGTTGAAAATCGACAGTCCAATAATCGTTGTTGTTACCCTGTTTTTCTTGTGGTTTTTTATTTTTTTCAATTTTACCATTCCATAAAGTCGTACCTTCTTTTTCTTCAATAGCTTGAATATCTTCTTGGGTGAATTTTTCATGGGAAAAGTAATAAATATAGTCATACTTCTTTCCTGAGCGCTTTCTAAGTTGCAAGATATACTTATGTTCAATAAGTTCATTCCAAGCGCTCATGACTGATGTACGACCATTTTTCGCAAATCGTTTATATAGCTCTGTCTTATGGATACTCCAAGTTTCAGGCATTGATTGTAAGTTCGATAGTAACCCTATAGCCTGAAGGCTTAGATTATCCACATCTTGCAACATATTACGAGAGATAGATTCATAACCTTTATTTTTGGCCCATTTTTTTACATTACCCATCAAAATCGTCTCCTTTTTTCGGAAACAAAAAAGCGACATTTACCGTTATCAATCGGCAAACATCGCTTTAATCCATCTCTTGACGTTAAACGCATATACTTGTAAAATAAGTATATGATATTTAACAAAAAGAGATTTCTTGCAGGTGTTCGCCGTAGTTGCTGTACGGCTGACGTTGTATCGGTGTTGGTAGCACCAGGTACAAACGCGAGGGTCTCTTTTTTCTTGTCCGTTCATATATTCTTGTCCTTGATTATAACCGAGACAAATAGAATAAGAAAGGAATATTTTTCTATCTACACTTTTCATAATGAATATTTCACATAGCATTAATATAAGCAATTATTGTTTTAGGTCTAGTTCTATTAGGTGAATATCCACATGACAACTCCCAAAAAAAGACCTAAT
Source organism: Halalkalibacter lacteus (assembly GCF_036663595.1). Lineage (NCBI taxonomy): Bacteria > Bacillati > Bacillota > Bacilli > Caryophanales > Bacillaceae > Halalkalibacter > Halalkalibacter lacteus. Next base: position 135 of record NZ_JAWRVL010000039.1, on the reverse strand, counting down.
CTGTACTGCACCCCAAAAGTTAGAGTGAAATCTGACTTTTGGGGTGTTTTTTAATGGTTAAATACAGTGAACAATTTAAGTTAATGCTAGTTAAAGAGTATCAAGAAGGAAAACTAGGATATAACCTTTTGGCTA
>NZ_JAWRVL010000038.1:0-29913 GCF_036663595.1 Halalkalibacter lacteus | reverse complement strand
ATAGTAGTAGTGATCAGCAAAACTTGTAATCGTACCTTCTTCAAAGTGTACTTGCAAATCCGCAACTGTTGGGTCTTCTTGGAAGACATTTTCTACAGCTGAAAATAGTTTTTGCTCATCAATGTAGAATTGAACGTTTTCTTCTTCTAGCAAGAAGTTGACAAATGTCTTCGCTTCTTCAGGATGCTCAGATTTTGATGAAATAGAAAGTAGCGTATCAACACCAGAGACTAAACGGTTTTCATCCGCGTTGTTTGATGCCGGTAAGGCAAAGGCTCCGATTTCAATGTCCGGATTTGCTGTTTCAACTTGACTAATCGCCCAAACACCTTGCATGTACATAACAGATTCACCATTAGCAAACGCTGAGTTAGCTTGATTATAATTTGTTCCAAATACATCGTTATCTGTATACTCCAGCAGAGTTAACATTTTCTCTGACGCTTCTTGATAACGATCAGCAAATGTTATTTCTTCTGCGTGGCGCTTTTCAAAGAAGTCGTCACCATGAAGATTAGATGCTAGTGCATTAAATGGTGGCAATGCCGTCCACGCTTCCCCATAAGCAGAGTAGAATGGCGTTTCTCCTGCCGCTTCAATCACTTCCGCTACCTCGATAAGCTCATCCCATGTTGTTGGAATTTCTAATCCTAGCTCTTCAAATTTTGTTTTGTTATATAATACGGTGTTTGCGTTTGCAGAATGTGGAAGTCCGTTCGTCTCTCCGTTATCTGCCAGTTGATTGATCATATCAATATAGGCTGGAATGATATTGTCGGTGCTTTCATCGTCAGTAAAATCAACAAAAGCTCCTCCACGTGCCATTTCACCGTATACACTATTTCCATTCATTGCCACAATTTCAGGAATTTGATTTTGCGATAAACGAGATAAGAGGACGGTATCTGACTCTGGAACATTATTTTGTTCAATTTTGATGTTTGGATGTTCCTCTTCAAACTTAGCGATTAATTGATCGTACGTGCCGACTGCTTCTGATTTAAATTGAAAGAACTCTAATGTCACTGTGCCATCATCAGCGCCACCGTTCCCACCACAACCAGCTAATAAACTGACAGCTATCACACCAGACATAACTACACCTAATAATTTCTTCATTTCATTTTCCCCCTATATAAGTTAGTCATTTTTCCTAACATAAAGTTTTTTATCACAACAACTTTCACTTTACCTTGTTTTCTTCACCTCCTTTTAATACTTAACTACAATAACTTTTTTAGATTAAAGCTATTTGATACACAAAAGAGTAAACGTTTACGTGAATTGCTATAAGAAAGCATAAACATATTTTTATTTATGTTTATGTTGGATTTATAATAATTCACAACAGAAAGGAGAAAACGTTTACGTATATCACTAAAAAAAAATTCAATTAACCTTCTTCACTGTTTTACGTTCGATAATATGATGCGGGATAATTCGACTTTCAACAGTGTTACCTGTCACCAGCATGTCTAAAAGTAATTCTGCACTGAGTTTCCCCATCTCGTACAACGGCTGTGCTAATGTGGTAAGAGGCGGAATAGCCATTTCAGCAATTTTTAAGTTATCATATCCAATTATGGATAACTCCTCAGGTACATGAATACCCATTTCAAACGCATCAGACATGGCACTAACAGCTAATTCATCACTAGCTGCAAAAACAGCTGTTATATCTTTTTTCTGTTTTAAAAGTTTTGGGAGCATCCCACTACCATTTTCAAAACTAAATCCAGGTGTACTGACAATCTTCTTTTCATCAAATGAAATTCCATGATCTTCTAGTGCCTGTTTATACCCTTCAACTCTGGGACGACCAGCAATCTCATCAGCCATATCCCCACTAATCATCCCAATTTCACGATGACCTTTTTCGATAAGATAGCTCACAGCACTATAAGCCGCATGTTTATCATCCACTTTCACATAAGGAAGTGGAAAACGATACGATTGGGTTGCAACTAACACGACTGGAATCTTCATTTCCTTAAGCGTTTTATAATACTCCTCCGTTATCACTGCACTTGTAAAAATAATACCATCCACACGCTTTTCATTTAATAGCTGTAAATATTTCATCATTCGATTGCCAGATTCACCAGTGTGACAAACAACGATGCTATGTCCCCGGTTATGAGCAACCTCTTCAATACCTTTTAAAATATTTGATGAAAACATACTTGAAACATCTGGAAACAATATTCCAATTGTTTGTGTTCGCTTGTTGATTAAACCTCTTGCAACAGCATTTGGTTGGTAGCCAAGTTCCTTAATCGCTTCTAAAACACGTTCCTTTGTTTTCGCTGAATATCCCTTTTGCTCATTTAAAATACGTGATACAGTTGCGATCGATACATTTGCTTTTTTTGCTACGTCTTTAATTGTTGGATTCATGTTTTCACCTAGTTAAGTTTAAGTAACGTAAACGTTTTCTAAAGTGATAATATAATTGATTTGAAAAATTGTCAAGCGCTTTCAATAAAAAGTTCAACCCGAATTCAAGAATATAGCCTTTGGGCTTTATACTTTCAGTTTTGTCGGGGCAAGCATTATAAGTAGTCGGATTTTTTGAAATTGATTTTTCAGCACACAAAAAAGGACTCTGCTATAGAGTCCTTTAATCATTACGCTTTGTTTACGTTCGTAGCTTGAAGTCCACGTTGACCTTGTTCAGTGTCAAACGTAACTTTTTGGCCTTCATCTAAAGATTTAAATCCTTCGCCTTGGATAGCTGAGAAATGTACGAATACATCTTCTCCTCCTTCAATTTCGATGAAACCGAATCCTTTTTCTGCGTTAAACCATTTTACTGTACCTTCTTGCATGTTTGTTTCCTCCTATGTGGATATAAACCACAATTTATTACTATCGTTGCTCAATTAGATATCAAAGGCGAAAAGTTTAAACACTTATTCCTTCCTTAAAGACCGAACAAAAATAATTCTTCTTAAGCTTATCAGATAACATTCCGAAAAGCAAATAATATATGAACCTCCCGCCACGAAGTTCTTCTGGAATATGAATTGGAGAAGAAAAAATTTAGTCCTTCAGTTCCATTTTGATACAGCATGGAAGGCTCCATCAATTTATGTCAGGGTAACAAATAGGTACATGCACCTACCCCCCCCCTCCTACATAAAGTATTCAAAAAGGAGAGGTTTGTATGAGTTGGCAACAAAAAATTGGACACTTATTTGGGCAGCCCGTAGGAGTTTCGTTCACCGATGGCCAAGGAACTTCGGGTGTATTATGTAGTGCAGATGGCAATCAAATTTACATCATGGAATATTTGTATCAATCACAGTTTGCCCTCAAACATTATGATTATAGGATGATACAAGATATTAACTCTTTCCCTCATTGCCAACCCCATCACAACCATTATCAGCCACCACTATATTAAAGAATTATTTCAAGCTCAGTTCATACGATGATCACAAATGATAGCGAATCTTGGAACGTTCGCGATCGTCATGTGGTTGAAGTGCTTTACCATATCGGTAATTTTCATGGCCCAACGGCAAAAGCGATCGTTTGGGAACATAACACGCATATTGTAGATGCTCGCGCAACGGACATGGCAAGAGATGGAATGGTTCATTTCCCCTTTCCTTATTTGACCCTTTCCGTTAGTAAGAAAAATTCCCACTTCCCATCAAGAACAAGAAATAGGAGAGTCGGTCGTTTAGACCAACTCTCCTATTTCTGTTTCACGTAAGATCATTATTGGAAAAATACCATTAGTGTCAAAGCCATAAGAGTAAGAATTCCTGGGTTTTTCAGTTTTGTGTTTGTCATTTAAATTACCTCCTGAAAGTTGATCTCTTTTTGTTACATTCATCATACCAAGCATAAAGAACGCTGTAAGGAAGTACGTAAGATAATGTCACAGTTAAAATATATATTTGAAATACATGTTTTGGTTGAACGTTCATTTTGATTTCAAAAAAACTACTCCTGTCCGCTAACAAATTCGCTGGGGTTGGCCAACAACCATACTCCTCCTGATTTCTCATCTAAAAAACACCTAACCATCAGTGGTCAGGTGCCCTATCTATTATGAGTCGATTCTTTTTTCAAATTGTTAATTTGCATATCGTTCTTACCCGAGATTTTATTTGTTCTTCATAATGGTAGCCGGAGTTACAGCTCTGATGCCAGCCCTACATTAGCAAACTGCCCGTCACAGACTAGCACTGCATAGTTGGGAACAGACCGTGCCGCTGCAGGACATACTTCGGCAAAAGCAGCAAATGTTCAGCCTTAAAGGCATCTGGCTCAAGTGTCGATGTGGAATGCATAAAATTCCCCTTTGCTTTATTGCTTTATTGCTTGTTTGAATGCACGAATGCACAGTATGTGCAGTGACGAATCCCCATACCGATCTTTATCACATAACCTATGGTTAGTTAGCACTACTATCTGAAATCTTTCCTAAAAAGAAACCGTCAATTTCACGTAACTTCCCTCTCCAAAGAATTTTCCCTCTTGAAGGAGTTGGTTTACTGTCACCACAATATACTTTCGTGTTTTTCAAATGGATGTAATGGGCTTCCATGTCATCATTCGTTTCGAATGCCTCTCCTGCCGCAACAAGTTGTTCACTTACCTTTTGCGCAGTCTCGCTACCATCTTCAAAGGTTTCACTTAGTGTGTCAAAGTATTCCTTAGCAGATACCATTGTCCCTGTAATAATCGCACCATTTACGTTTAACGTAATATCTAATGAAAAATCACGCTTATTTGCTGCTTGCACAAAAAATTCAAGGATATTGTCTTTTATTGTACCTGGCTCATTTATCATGTTCACTTCTCCTTTCTCAATCAATTAAGAAGATGTGTCGTCATCACTTGAGAGGGTTGTATCATTACTTTTGTCATCGTCCTTATTCGACTGTTTCGATTTAGATGTCTTTCTACCTTGAGTGCCCTTTTTTCTCGTACTATTTTTCTTATTCTCGTCTTGATCTTCGTCCTCTTCACTTTCTTCTTTCTCATCTTCTAAATCGTCTTCTTCCTCAGAATCTTTTTCTTCGCCCTCTTCGCTATTTTTAGTTAGTTCTGTCAGCATCTCTTCCAATCGATCTATACGATTGTTTAGATTTTCATTTTCTTCCTTTAAGGACTCTTGGTCATTATTCGTTGAATCCTTTTCGGTACTTGATTGTAAACTTGTTTCATTTTCAGAATGGCCTTCTTGTTCATTTGAATCATCATCTTCTTTATGAAATAAATCTAGCGCAGAATTTTTAATTGAACCTGCAGCTTTCTTAGACTTTTCTTTCGCCGCTTGACCTAATTCCGATCCTTTGCTTTTTAATTTATCACGATCGATTTTCTCCATAAGCTTTTTTCCATTTTCAGGAGTAGCTATATAGCCAACTGCTGCCCCAATCAAACCTCCTGTTATGGAACGTTTCATCGGGCTACTATTTGAACTTCTTTCATTATTCATATCTTTTTCTTCTGTTTGATTTTCTACATGTTTTGTTTCTGCCATTGTAAAAACCTCCTAGTATTAGTTAAAGTCCACTTTAGAGTTTGACTCTCACTTTCTCTCCAGAGATTCAAGTCTCTCAAGCAGCCTTTTATTCTCTTCTTCAAGAGTTTTCGTTGTGTTATTTGCAGCTTTCGAACTTAAGTACGGATCTGTTTCCCACCAATCCATGCCAATTTCTTTTGCTTTATCAACAGAAGCAACGATAAGACGGATCTTAATAGTTAACAGTTCGACATCCGCAATTCCCACCGTGATATCACCTGCAATCACCACCCCTTTATCTAATATTTTCTCTAACACGTCTACAATCGTACTTGACTGCATCGAATGTTCGACCATCGTGAGATCCTCCTTGGCGTTTCAATTAAAGCAAGCTTCCTAAAGGACCAAGATCTATGTTCAAGTCTTCGGCTTCAAGACCGAACACTTCTTTTAACTCATCCATTTTTTCTTCTAGATTCAGTAAAGCCTCACCTAAACGGTCAATTTGATCTTCTGTCAAAGTCCCGCCTTCTACACGTCTAATCGCATGCTTTTCAACAATTTGCCTTAACAGCTCAATGACAGTTAACACAAGTTGTGCTAGTCCATGCTCTGCTTTTTCTGGATCTAAGTTAATTCTCCCATTTGCTGAATTGGCCGGTTGCATCAAGTAACTCCTCCCTTTGTTGATCAAAATTTACTGATGATACCGCTTGGTCATTTCCATGCTGCGCTTGAACAAGAGATTCTACCGAAGCAATTAATACGCGGAGATCTAAATACACAAGGTCCACTCCTGCAATGGAAATCACTAAGTCCGCCTTTATTGCAACACCTTTATCCAGGATGACATCTAAAATATCAATTAACGCGACATCCTTGTTTTCAATTGATTCCCTTAGAGACATATATCGTCTTCCTCACTTATGAATAGCTAGAAAAATGGTAAGCGGGCCACGGGCCAGATACCTCAAACTTCCATCCCATTTCTTGCATTTGTATTTCATATTGTTGGACTTGTTCCAAAAAAGACTCCACAGCCGTTTCAGAAATAAGGTATACACCATTCCATGTCATATTTTCCTTTTTTCCTGTCACGTTTTTACTCCAATTTCTTTTTACATTTCCTTGAATAACAAATTCTTTCAGGTGAAGATGAACGTTCTCACTAATACGATTTATTTCTTCTTCAAGTTCAGATTCAATCAGCTTGTCTAGCTTTTTCTTTTCGAAAAATTGTCTACCCTTAGGTAATTGACTGATTTCGGCTCTCTTTGCTTCGATTGCTGGATTATTCTTTTTGATTTGTTCTTTAACTACATGATCATCACAATACATTTTCACATTCCATTCCTCATTTCCAGCTAATAAGGAAAAGGCACTTTCTATTTTTGGTTCTTTCGCGTGAACAGCTTTTCTTAAACTGTCTTGGTTCTTATATAACGTACAAAATTTGAGTGGGATAATCGTGAACTTCCTTGCTAGTTTCTTGACTGTTTCATGGTGGTGAAAGGCTTTTTCCTGAAGCCATTCCATGTCATTACTCACCTTATCTTTGATCCGTTCTTCTGAGTACTTTTCAGAATCCAGCTTGCAAACAATCGCGGTGCTTTTTTCTATAGGAATAGTGTAAATGCCGCCTGAACCATCGAACCCTTTAAACGTTGGAAGCGATTGATTCGTCGCTTCATTTGTTGGAATTAAGCCATATAGATAGATTAGATCGCCCATCTTCTCACCCTCTTTTCTTCTTTGCCATCTGCTCCCATTGTTCAATTTCGAACCGTTTGGCTGCTTCATATCTCATCAGTAATTCTTCTTCCTTCTCTATATAAGCTTCTTCCGGAATTTCACCTAGCTCATACATCATTTGCAGTTGAATCAGCTTTTGTTGAATGGTTGGAAGGTCATATAATTCTTTGTCCGCTTCTTCTTTCACCTTTTCCCCGATTTTTAGTACGAGGTTAATCGGTGCAGATACTACTTTATGCAACATTAGGCATTCTCAACTGTTAATCTAATATTGATAAAGTTATAAGCTGGCCATGGGCCGCTATAACTAAATTCGACCTTATCCTTCCATTGGTCATGCGCTTCATTCACCTTTTGATCAAACTCATCTTCTTTGTCTCGGTCAATTAAGAAAGAGGCGTTTAATAGCATTTTTTCTCCTATTGGATCATTCACTTTTGACGATTCAGCTGATCCTTTTAACGGGTTAAACACTTCCTCTTTCACCTCTTTTTGCAAAGAGGCAAAGAATTTTTGTGCAGCTCCACCTAATTGAATCCGCTCATAATAGCTAGCTGCTTCCGATTTCCCTCGAAGAGCTTCTGCCATCTTCTCAATCTGTGCATTCTCACTAACTTGTGATTCCAGCCACTCATTTTTTCCAATCACTTTCAATCCAACTTCAATTTTTCCTTTTATTTCTGGAAACAGCTTTTCAAATTGTGGATATAAATTTTCTAGTAATACACCGACATCCTCTTTTGACTGAAACACATTGCCAAAACTAACAGGAATGACAGTGTCATTTTGCTTCATCACAAGAGAAACGACATGTTGATGCATCAGTAAGTTGTCTTTATTAGGGTGATAGATTTTCATTGGAACCTCGGCGGCGACAAACGCTGCATCTTTGTAACGGATCGGAAAGAGTTCCCTTTTCTTCCCTTCTATCTCAATATCGCCAAACCCATCATCAATTTCTGTTTGAATTCCACAAAATATATAAATACCGCTATTCTCTTCTTGGCTCATTGTGCGACTCTCCTTTATTCCTCAGTAACCTTCATCTTCTCGCAAGCTTTTATAATCAATTCTTCGGCTGATTTCACTGGTTGATTTGATTCGATACATCGGCTTATTTGATGTCCTAATATGTCGAGACATAGACGTTGAAAGTCTGGATCATTTCCATCTATTGCGATATCTTCTTCTGTCGCTACTTTTGCAATCATCAATGAAGCTCGTAAGCTCGGACCACTATCCTCCATGCATTCTTGTCGTAAGGTAGATACTAGAGTCGTAATAGCTTGTGCTTCACTCTTTTCAATGTCTACTTTTTCTGACACAATCGTTGTCTCTCGAGCAATGTCTTTATAATCAACAAAGATCGTAATCAACCGATCTAGCAAGGCATCTTGTGCGGAATAGACACCTGCATATTCATCAGGATTGCTCGTAAATATGACCGAAAAATCAGGGTGTACACGGACAAACGGTTCCGTCAATTTCGAACCATATAAAGGCAGGATTCCCTCTTCTAAAATAGATAAAAAAATGTTATTCGTCGTTGGCTGCGATCTTGTAAACTCATCGTAAACGAGCGTGTACCCATTTTTGACCGCCTCTAACAAACGCCCGTCCCTCCACGTCTCTGTAACACTTTCATCTTTTTTATAAACGGAACGAATATAGTTGTCGACAACCTTTTTACTTTTGTATCCAGTAAAGTCGCCAATTAAATCTTTGTTGTTTAATTCATGGTTTCCGTGTATGAGCATGACGGGTTTTTTTCTTTTTTTAGCTAGAGCGAGTGCTAGAGAGGTTTTCCCTGCTCCTGATGGACCTGTAAAATGAATAGGGTAGCCTGCTTGTACGTATTGTAATGAGCGAGATAGTAAATCTTTTGTTTGTGAGTCTTGTATGCTTGATCTCGTATCCTTCTTACTCTTTTCCTTTAAGACCGTCACTCTTTTCCCTCCTACTCACCACGACCTACACTTCTTGACCAATTGCGCTTCTATAACGAATATCACGCCTTTTAAAAGAGGTAACTTCCTTTTCTTGATTAAGATAAACGTCATACACACCTAACATTTCATCTTTTGCATACTTTTTCATGTATTCCTTTTCTTCAATCACTTCAACAGTGAGCTTCCAACCATTGTTGTCACTTTCTTCAACTGAAGTAATTTTGTGAACAGGTGCTACATGTTCATGAAAGAAGCCAGCAACATTTCCCATGATTTTTTTTATTTCCATAGTGACCTCCTGCTAAATATAGGACGGGAGGCCAAGGTTAGTAGATGTTACCCTGACCACATCCTAGTCAACGTCTAAATGCTAAAGCCAGCATTTCGTTCATTTTGCCCGGATAAAAGTCCGTTTTCTTCAACCTCATCTCGAAGTAGGCCAACAGCCTCTGCATAACGTAACCATGTATCGACACTTGCAATTACAACTCTTGCTTCAACAGTTAAAATTTCAATTCCAACTACCGAAACTCTTACAAATGCGTCAATCACAATTCCTTTATCTAAAATTCGGTCAATGACCTCTGCTAAACTTGAACTATCGGCACTTTTTTGAATTGACATCTAACATTCTCCTTTCACTGTTCCATTTAAGAACTAATCGTCTTAATGTCATTTGATGATTTTATATTCTGTGAGCTTTTAATAGTAGTAGCACTTTTAATATGGCCTATGCCTTTAATGTTTCTGACACCCTTAACTTTCCGGCCATCATCATCTTTATTGGATGAGGAGACTTTATTTTGAAATTCCTCTCCCGCCTCTACCACTTTGCCAATCTTGTCTCGAACAGAAAGCAACACATCTTGAGTCTTTTCTTTCGCTTGTTCTGCCTTGTTATAGACTTTATCAGCGTTTTCGTCTTTGGCATTCTCTAGTTTCTCAGCCGCTTCATCAGCTTTTTCTTGGACATTCTTAACAAATTTTTCTTTTGCTTTGTCTACTACAGTTTCTTTTACTTGTTCCTTTACGGGCTCAGGAGTATGTTCTACTACCTTTTTGGCAGCTTTGACCATTGCCTTTTTCATTGGCTTGTCCATCCAATTCCCCCTCGATTATCGAAAGTAGACTTCTTATTTCTTTGAATCCACTAGATCATTCAGCATGTTTTCGATTTTTTCAAGGCGTTCATTTAGGTTCTTATTATCTTCCTTAATCTCGTCATACTGGGAGGAATGATCTTCATCACTCGAGTTAATTTCCTTATCGTTATCATCGTTTTTCTTTTTCAGTGACAGTAAGCCTCCCTCAGATTTACTCATGTAACTAGAAGCTGTTTGTTTAATGCTATTAACCGCTTGCTCAGTAATGACCTCATGTGCGGTTCTTTTTAATTCTTTACTAGCAACTCTCAAAATCTCTGATTCACTTATACTTTTCAAGACTTTCTTGCTCGTTCCAGGACTAGATAGTAAGCCGATGCCTGCTCCTACAACTCCACCGATGATCGCTAAGTTCATAGAGTAGTTGCTGTCGTCTTTGTTTGCTTCCTTTTGCTTAGTTTCTTCTTTCTCTTTGACTGTCATATTTATCGCCTCATCTCTTTGATTCTTTTTCATTCAAAACAATCATGTTAGAAACGAAATTGCGGATAACGATCAAATTCTCTATGTGCAAGACCTTCTTCTTGAACGACTTTTTATTTTGTTTAGTCGTTATATACCATTAATCCATGAAATTTAAACGAGACTTTCTTTTACAAACTCATGATTTTCTTACTTTGAAATATTTGAAATGTTGATACTTATCCTATTTTTGAAAGGTTTTTAACTTGAAACGTTATATAGATTACAATTTTGTTACAACATTAAAAAAGGAAAAAAATAGACCATGGAAGTCCATGGCCTTAGTTAAACAATATGTAACAGTTATCCTTACTGCATCTTAATGTAGTGCCAGGCACTTGTCGAATTTTCCCATTAGCTGTTGGTGCAACGATCATTACTGGTGCACCTACTTCCGCCGACATATTAGTCACACTCTTAACATAATTAACAGCCTGCCTGCGTTTTTCAGGATCAGGATGAGCTAAATTGCAATACTTATACTAGCTTGTGGAATATTCATATTATACTAGATAGTAGATTCATCTCAAAAAAGACTCCTGACCCCCAGCACATTAACACATCACTGCACTGAGGGTCAGGAACCCTCCATGAACTACAACACTGGATTGCAGGCTTACCAAGCTACATCAAGGTTTACCTGCCTATTTCAGTGTGCGAAAGTTGAGTAATAAAAAACACTAAGATCCCATAATGGATCTCAGTGTTTTCGTGTAAGCGGGGCGTGCCAGGCACCTGGTTAAGATAATTTATCTCCTATTGTGACACCGCCATTCGGTTTGTAATGAACCTTAATGTTGGTAATACACTCAGACGCGCCTGTGTTAATCCCAACTTGTTGTGCTGTTTGAATCAATTCAAACACTTCATGCAAGTTCCCTTCGATGACTGTTTCCATTGGACCAATATGATATTTCAGACCAGAATCTTTCACGACCTCAAGTACTTCTGGAATCATCCCATCTGTATTCATATCTCTTCCATCCGGTAATATTTGAAACCCTGCTGTCACTGTTGCTGTTTCCATTTCTGATCATCCTTTCTTTCGATCATCATATTTATTAAAAATTACCTTTTAGATCCGTGAGTCATGTAGTCGCAGCTCGAACAACCTCGATTACGTTTTTCCCTAATTAAACTTCGTATCAGCAAGAATGCGGCCTAATTCTTCCATATGGTGTGTTTCATCTGCAATCATATCTTCAAGCTTTACTACGAGTTCGGTATGACCAAGTTCATCGGCTTGTTGCTTACGTGTTTCATAACGCAAAATCGTATCTTTTTCCGCTTGGCGCGCTTCTTCAAGCATTTCTTTCACGTCAGAATGCTGCTTCACCTCTGCTGGTGTTGTTGTCGGAATGCCACCAAGAGTTTTGATTTTCTCTGCTAGATAAAGAGCATGTCCTTGTTCATCTGAAACTTCCGCTTCGAAAAAAGGCTTTAACGTTTGCCTGTATAAACCAGATACAACAGCCGCATTGTTTGTATACATAATACTTGCTGCATATTCATTGGCTAAATCTTCATTTAAACCTTCAATTAACTCGACCATTTTCTTATCCATTCTAATCATCCTTTCGAGTATTTGTCTCTATTGTATGACTACCCCGTCTGCAAAGAACAAAACATAATTTCTATCCTCTATTCTACTGTCTAGCTTAAACCAACCACTCTAGCGCTTTCTCTCTTTCACCAAACTCAAAGTGTTTCACTTCAACTCCAGGTACAGAATCACCAAGCTTAGTGCTTACCTCAAGCCATTTCTTATCCGTAAAAACAGCAATCCTATGAAACTCTTTCCAATGACTCGCACTAAATCTAAGATCTTCCATAATTGCCTGCAAGGAGTACCCCTCTATTTCATAAACGGCAATAAATAGATTCAGCTTGTCAGTCTGTGCTTTTTTCTTCTTAAATTCGGTTTCAAACTCTTCGATATCCTCTTTTGCAATCTTTCCATTTACGACCACTTCCATGACCGTTTCGAAATTGTTCGGTTTTATCGCAATCATCAATAGAACCTCCCTTTTGTAGCTGTATTTATCTACTACCCATTACTAAATTTAAAGAAACATTTTTTTTATTCATATTTAGTTGTACCTCTTGAATAATCATCGTTACATCATTTCAACTTTACTTAAAAAAGAAAGAAACTTACCTTTTTCCCTTGTATTGATCAAAAATTGAATTTCATCCTTATTGTCAACCAAAGTAGCAATTGATGAAAGGATTCTCACCTGTTGATCTCCCGCACCAGCAATCCCAATTAAAATATAGGCTATTTCATGATCATATTGGATTCCTTCTTGAAATTGAGCTATGACAATACCAGGTGTGATGATCTTGGTACTTTTGCTATTTAGGCCATGCGGCAAAGCCACACCGTTTCCAATATAAGTTGACATCAATGATTCTCTTTTTAACATTTCGTCAATATAATCGCTAGTTACAAAACCTAACTCTTCCATACGCTTTCCTATCATTTTGATCGCTTCTACTTTGGAGGACACCTTACAATCTAGCATCAATTGTTCTTCCTTGATTACAGGCTTTTCTTCCATATGACTCTTAATCGTTATCATTAACTCATCATAAACATTCATATCAGTAAAAGTATCCAAGGCAACAACAATTGAATTAGGCGCTGCTTTGTGAGCCCTTTGTTTCAAGTTTTTATGTGTGACGACCATATCAGTACCCTTTGGGATCTCATCGACAGCAGCATGGTTAATCGTCACCTGTAAATTAGCTTCTTTCGCTCTCCTCTTTAATAAAGCAGCCCCCGTTGCACTTGAGCCCATACCTGCATCACATGCAAATATAATTTTTCCGATGGTTTTATTCGTAAAAGAACTCTCAGCGGAAGCGCTTGGTTTCTCTTTGTTTTTCATTGGTTGATTTTCTGTCATATTCTCGTTAGCCTGAGGCAAAGTTAGATCAACGTTTTTCAACAGAAAAAAGGCAATCGAGAAAGAAACCGCTGCTGAAATGAGAATGCCTCCGAACACAAAGAACATGTCCATTTTAGGTGCAAGTACGACCAACAAGAAAATACTCCCAGGAGAAGGAGTCGTAACCAAGCCTACATTTGTAAACTGAAAAAAAGCAATGCCGCATGTTCCACCTGCAATGACTGGTAACAATAAAATAGGTTTCATTAACACATAAGGAAAATAAACTTCATGAATCCCGCCAATTGCCTGAATACCGATGGCCGCTTTCACGGCATTTTTGTCTTTCTTTTGAGAAAACCTTAACAAATACGCCACTAACATCCCTAAACCCGGCCCAGGATTGGACTCAACTAAAAAGAAAATCGACTTCCCGAGTTCTTTCGCTTGCTGCATACCAATAGGCGAAAGAATTCCGTGATTCATAATATTATTCAAGAAAAAAACTTTACCAGGTTCAATAATGAAAGCAAGTAACGGTAACCAGCCAGAAGAACCTACTGATTCAATAAAACGATTAATTAAGTAAACTACATTCGTGAAAGAAGGACCAATGTAATAGAAGCTAACAATCATGAAGGTAACAGCAATCATCGCACCGATTACATTTCCGATAAGAAGTTCTAAGCCAATCGGTAAATAATCATTCGTAATATCTTCAACCTTTTTACTAATCCAACCAACTAATGGGCCAATGATCATCGCACCAATTAACATCGAAACCGGACTTGATACGATCAACCCTAGTACGACAATCGCAGCGACTACCCCAGCCTTTTTACCCCCGATGACTCGACCACCTGTATACCCGATAAGTAGAGGTAATAGCAAATTATACATTGGATCTACAAGGCTATATATCTCCTCATTTGGAAACCATCCGTATGCACCAAATAGGCTCTTTATTATGCCTATTGCAATGATGGCAGCAATATTTTGAAATATGATTGTACTGAATAATCTACCTAGCTTGTTCATTTTAAAAAAGCTCCTCTACTTTCGTTGCTCTTCTAATTTTTCATGTAGTAGCTTAGATAAAATCTCCTCTAACGAACTTTTCACTTCTTCTTTGGTCAGAAAAGCAAGTGTCGTAAGAAAAGAATCATCAACAAGTGTCGCACTTATTTCACTTATCATCTCTACATGTTCTTTTGGAGCCTCTGTTGGCACAGCTAATAATAAAACGACATCTATTTTACTTGTCGTATCGTTTGAGTTAACTGATTGAATAGGATGTTTTAATCGAAACACGGCACATAAAAGTTCACTAACTCCAGCTGTTTTTGCGTGTAGCATCATGACATTTCCTAAATGAAACCCACCTAATTCTTCTCGTTTTTCAAGGTCTTTCTGCAAGCAGTCACTACTTCTCACAACGTTATGATCAGCTATCCTCTGGACAATCAATGGAATGAATTTAGAATCCTGTTCAGTTTCTTCGATCAACGTAAAATTCCTTAGTATTTGCAACATCGCCTCCCCATATGTAGCAAATACCTTAATATCAGGTTTTTCTCTTACAGGTTGATTCTTATTTTGTTGTTCTAATGATAGTTCTGTTATTGCCTTTTTGATTACTTGAAGATCTCTTTCCAGTAAAAAAGGATTAACAAGTAAGAGCTTTACACTTAGTAAACGTTGTAATGGAACTGTCGAGATCACAAGATGAATTGTATTGTGTTTATTATTTTCTTCGAGCCATTCTGTCAATTTTGATACGGACACAATATCAACAATGTTTAAGTTTGAAAATTCTAGTTTCAGCTTAGAAGCTAGAAACCGCGACGTTCCAAAGCCACTGGCACATACAACCACTACATTATATTGTTGAACCGCGTTTTCTTCTATTCGTAATAGCGTTGCTCCGATATGAGTTGCTAAATAGCCAACTTCTGCATCAGGTATCTCATACCCTGTTTTCATCGTAATTTGTTTACATCCTTCAACACATGCCAAAAAGACATTTGAAAAGTGCTCCTCAATATATTCAAGCATTGGGTTATGAATTTGTAACCCTAACTCGAGTCTCGTAATTGCTGGGATTAGATGTGTCACTAACCCATCAAGTAAACTTTGATCGCTAGAAAGGTTTACTGATAACTGTTCCTCAATGACCTTTACAAAACTTCTCGTAATGTCGAGCCAATACAAAGAATCAACATCGACGTTGTCACCAGAAATCAACCTTATTCCATATAAGTGCATAGCTATGTATGCCACTTCAACTTCTGGAATTTTACTATTTATATAGGACTCTATTTTCTTTGCAATTTTAGATGCAAGTGGATAGTAGTCAACATTTATAGAATTTGAAACGCTTTCATCCTCAGCAACAAATTCGCCGTGACGAATTCGATCAAGAGTTAACGATAAATGAATAAGTAAGTTGATATAATCACGGTCAGAAGGCTCTATTTCATGTTGAGTAGCAATCACTTCTCTTAGAATCTTTTCCACATAGATGATATCTGGAATATGCACACTGCTAAGTAATGGGTTATTTTGAGTTAATGACATCCATTTATTGTTCGAATCATTAGATGAATAAATAATTTCCAACCATTTTTCAAGCGTAATGCCTAAATAAAAGATTTGTGCTGCCGCCATTCTTATTTGCTTTTCAGATCCACTTACAAACACACCTAGACCTGGTTTCCGAATTAACTTCACATGATAAGACCGTAACCAATCTTCAATATGATCAAGATCATGGCTTATTGTCGCTTCTGTTACTTTATACTTATTACTAAAGCTAAACAATTTTGCCGGCTCTCTATTTAATAGTAACTCAGATATTAGTCCTTGCTGGCGTTCCTCTGGAGAGTAGATAACATCGGTTTCAAATACGGCTAATAACTCAAACAGCTTCTTTCTACCTTCCTCACTCCCCTCTATTTTCACGCCGACACCAAGCTTTTTCATAAGCTTCAAATCAAAGTCGATAAGAATGAGATTGATCGATTTAAATTCACGTTGAACGGTTCTCGTACTAACTTTTAATTCATTCGCTAGCTCCTTAACCGTTATTGGCTGCGTTTTCTCTAGGAGAAAACGTACTAACTTTTCTTGACGTGAATTAATATATAGTTCATTAGCCATAACGTTCCCCCTAGAACCATTACATTTTCTTCATTTGCTTTTTTTAACCAAAAATCCCTTATTATAATGCAGGCAATACTCTTCTGTTCTATTAATCTTATAACTTCTGCGTAAAATTTAAAATAGAAAATACCACCAATCGTAGTAGAGGCTACTGAAAAAGGTTGGTTTTCACCTTTTTCAGTAGCCTCTAAGCAATGAGCGTAACCGTTGCATGGTTTTAAAAGCTTGCTATGAATGGGTTTGTCATAGCAAGCGCGCAACGTGTGGAGCCATTGCCCCCAAAGCGTTTTTTTCCTTTTTGAACAACCTTTATATCTTAATTTGTACCTTCAATAAATCTGGGTCTCTATTTGAATGAAAAAACTCTACTGTCTCTTCTAATGTAAGAGTCTTTGAAACTAACGACTCGAGTTCAATTCTGCCTTCTTTCACCCAATGAAAAGCAGGTAAGAATGTATGGTTTATTGCCATAGACCCTATGATCGTCCAGTCTTTATTATAAAGTTTAAACGGGCTAATAGAAATATTGGCATCTTCTGCCGTTACCCCAAATTGAAGGTATTTTGCCGTTGGACCCATAAATTCGAGTGCCTGTTCAATAACTTGCGGAATTCCTGTTGCATCGACCACGACATCAAAGCCATGCGGGTATTCTTCCTTCAATTGTGCAATATCCTGACTAAGAACTCCTTTTGTTGCTCCTCTGTTGATCGCCATATCTAGCTTCTTTTGGGAAATATCGATAACAACAAGTTCTGATGCACCTGCCATTTTCAAAGACTGAACGAGCTGCTGTCCCATAGCACCTGCACCAAATAAAGCGACACGATCCCCCACTTGAAGTTGTAATCGATTCATACCATGGACAACACACGCCATTGGTTCAATGAAAGCAGCTACTTCAAAGCTTAAAGAATCAGGAAGTTTTACTACATTTTCACTTGGGACACTGACAAATTCCGCCATGCTGCCGCTTACTGTATTTCCAAGCGCACCCCAATTTTCGCATTGATTCCCACGGTGTGTTAGGCAATACTGACACTTGCCGCAAAATAACGAAGGATCCGCCGTGACACGGTCGCCCACTTTAACATTGGTAACATTTTCGCCTACTTCGTGAACAACACCGGAAAACTCGTGACCAGGAATAATTGGATACGGAGAAATGAATTCTCCTTTAAAAATATGAACATCCGTTCCACAAATCCCAACATTCTCTACTTTAATCGTAACACCGCCAGCACCCGGTTTCGGATAAGGAACTTCTTTCACAACTGCAACATTTGGCTCTTCTATTACTAATGCTTTCATTTTCTTCACCTCGTTAGTTAGTATAAATCATAACTTTAATGCTTTTATCTTTTTCTGTTCTCGCAAGCTCAACGGCTTCTTTCGTATCTTTTAACGCAAATTTATGCGTAATGACTTCTTCTAATTTGCTTTTTGATTTTTGCAGGGCAGAAATGGCGATTGGGTACGTGTTCGCATAACGAAAGATTCCGACAATATCAATTTCTGAATCGATTAAATGAGGAACATCAAACGGAATATCGCTCACAAGAGGCAGACCTACCAAGACAACCCTCCCGCCACGATTTACAATCTTCACTGTTTCGGAAATAGCATATTGATTCCCTGACGTTTCCACGACCACACTAACACCTTCACTACATACTTTTAGTAATTCCTTTTGGATGTTTGATTGTGTTGGATCAAACACTGCTGTTGCACCCATCTCTAGTGCTTTTTCACGTCGGAGGGGTACAACATCACTTGCATAAATTTCAGTGACACCAACCATTTTTGCCGCCTCAATTGTCAGTAAGCCAATTGGACCTAACCCTGATATAAAAATACGATCACCAGGTCCTACCTTTCCTCGTTTCATCGCATGAATTCCAACAGATAATGGCTCAAGGAGCGCTCCTTCTTCAAAGCTTATTTCATCCGGAAGCGTAAATACAAAGTCACTACGAATCGTAATATATTCTGCAAAGGCCCCATCAACCGGCGGTGTTGCCATAAAGACAACATCTGGACAGAGGTTATACCGGCCTGATTTGCAATAGTCACATCGTCCGCATGTTACACCGGGCTCAATTGCAACTCGGTTTCCTACTGAAACATTAGTCACATCTTTACCAATTTCTACAACTTCTCCGGATAATTCATGTCCGAGAATAATCGGTTCCTTCACTTCATAGCGACCAATTTTCCCATGTTCATAGTAGTGAACATCAGATCCGCATATCCCAATGCAGTGAATTTTCACTAACACCTCATCCTCTTTCGGTTCTGGAACGCTTACTTTTTTGATATTGATTGAAAGGGGGCGATCCATTACTGCTGCATCCATTACATTTTTACTTGTCATCTTAATCACTCCTTTTTAGAATCAAATTCTCCTACCCTTTTACAGCCCCTGCGGTTAACCCTTGAACTAACTGCTTTTGCGTAAACCAGCCTAAAATCAACACTGGTAAAATTGATATCGTAGCCGCTGCAGACATCTTAGCCCAGAACAGCCCTTCTTGCGTCATAAACGTAGACATATAAACGGGCAATGTGCCTGCATTTGTATACGTTAAGGTGATGCCAAAGAAAAACTCATTCCAAGCAAAGACCATACACAAAAGCGACGTTGAGATAAGACCCGGTCTAACAAGCGGAAGAACGATTTTAAAGAAACACTGCAATCCTGTTGCTCCATCAATGGCAGCAGCTTCAATAATCTCATTCGAAATATCCAAAAAGAATGTACGCATCATCCAAATAATGATCGGAATATTCATAGCAGAGTACAAAATCACTAGCGATAACAAAGAATCTAGTAGATTCAAATTTTTAAAGATTAAATAAACGGGAACGATCACCCCTGCAATCGGCAAGAACTTCGTAGAGATAAACCAGAATAGTATATCATTTCCTTTTTTCACCTTATACATTGCTAGTGCATAAGCAGCTGGCACCCCTAGTAATAGAGAAAAGAGTGTCGTAAAAATCGTCACAATAACGGAATTCTGGAAGAACTCCCTTACACCTAAATCCCACACTAACTTGTAATTATCTAATGTTGGTTCAAAGAAAAAAGTAGGTGGAATAATAACAGCTTCTCCTTCATTTTTAAATCCGGTTAGTAAAATCCATAAAATCGGAAAGAAATAAAGGAAAGCAATGAGATACGTTAGGACCGTTAATAATTTTCCTAGTAATCGTTTCATGACTGTTCCTCCCTAGAGATACGACGTATGATGAAAAACAAGAATGTCATGATAATAATCGTCAGAATGGCTGTAATGACACCAACTGCTGCTGCACCACCTATATCCCAACTCTGGAACCCAACTCGATACGTATAAAATGGTAAGTTTGTTGAAGCAAATCCAGGTCCCCCAGAAGTTGTGACAAAGATCTCTCCAAACACTTGTAAAATAAACATAAGTCCGAGTAGGATAACGACTTCAAAATACCGTAATAAATGTGGAATAATGACATAGAAGAACTGTTGTACAATATTTGCCCCATCTAGCTGAGAAGCTTCTAGTAGCTCACCTGGTAGCGATTGCAATCCCGCTAGTAAAATAAGCATAAAAAATGGAATCCACATCCATGAAACGACGAATATAATGGTTTGCAACGGATAATGTGCTAGGAAATCTACAGGTGTCATACCGAGTAAATTCGCAAAGTATGCAGCAAAACCAAAGTTAGGATTCAAAATCATCGTCTTCCAAATAATCGCCGAAACGGTTGGCATAACAAAGAATGGAGAAACTAACATAGTACGGACAATTCCTTTACCAAAGAAATCTCGATTCATTAGTAAAGCAAACGCCATACCTAGGACTAAGCAGATTAGTAACGATCCTGCTGTAAGAACAAAGGAATTTCCGAGTACTGTCCAAAAAACAGGTTCCGTTAAAATTTTCGTGTAATTTGATAAACCAGTGAACGTTATCCCACGGTCTGGTCTCATTAAGTTCCAGCTATGCAAACTATAATAAATCGTTAAAAGAAATGGGATTTGCGTTACGACAGCAACGAAAATGATACTCGGTAAAAGCAACCTCTTTATTGGGTATTCATGATTCTTTTTTTCTTTTTTCACTTGAAACTTACTCTTGTGACTAGGTACTGTTTCCATCACTTTAGCCTCCCATTAGAGGTTATTAGAAGTGGAGAGAAGCAATACTCCCCACTCTTTTTTCTAACCTATTGATTTATTTGTAGCCGCCTTCGTCTGCAATTCTTTCTGCTAATCTTTGTGCTGCTTCCATTGCGTCATCAACTGATTTTTGACCTGCAATTGCAGCAGCAATTTCCTGACTAACCTCTAGTCCTAATTGTTGGAATTCAGGAATAGCAACATATTGGATTCCTTTATAAGGTACAGGCTCTATTGTTGGGTTTTCAAATTCCGCTTGATCCATTGAACGTTGCACCATATCAGCAAATGGAGCAGCTTCTTGGTACTTAGGGTTTGCATAAGTGGATGCGCGGGTTCCAGAAGGCGCAACGCCCCATCCTTCACTTTCCCCAACTTTTTCGATGTATTCTTGGCTTGTAGCCCACTTAATGAAATCAAACGCTTGCTCTTTGTTTTTACTTGCAGATTCAACTGCTAGAGACCAAGCCCATAACCAACCGTTGTTATCTTTTGCTTGAGAAGGGGCAAAAGCATATCCTATTTTCCCAGCAACTTGCGAGTCAGAAGAGTTTAAGAACCCAGCTGCAACCGTCGCATCATACCACATAGCCGCTTTCCCTGTTGACATTAGTGTAAGCGCTTCAGTAAAACCGGTTGTCGTAGCCCCAGGTTGACCTGCTTCATCTAATAGATCTACATAAAATTGAACGGCTTCCTTTGTTTCAGGACTTGATAATTGTGCGTTCCAATCCATGTCGTACCATGAACCACCAAATGCATTAATAATCGTTCCGAGTGGCGCCATCATCTCACCCCAACCAGGAAGTCCACGAATAATAATACCTGGTACATCGTTTGCCTCTTGAACTTTCACTGCTAACTCTGCCACTTCATCCCATGTTGGGCTTTCTGGCATTTCGATACCAGCTGTTTCAAACATCTCTTTGTTGTAGTACAACATACTACTTTCACCGTAAAATGGTAACGCATACAATTCATCGTCATAAGAAAGAGCACTTCGTAACGCTTCAAAAATATCTTCCACATCATAAGCATTTCTTTCCTCTTCACTTAAAGAATCAAAATGAGGATTTAGAGATTCAATCCAACCATTTTCAGCCCAGATAGGTGCATCATAAGTACCGATCGTGACAATATCAAATTGACCTGCACCAAGTGCTACATCTTCCGTTACTTTCTTACGCAGTTCATTTTCTGGTAAAACAACGAAATTAACTGATGTTCCTGTCTCTGCTTCATAATCTTTAGCCATTTTTTGCATGATTTGCATGTCAGGGTTATTCACAGTTGCAATGGTTAAATCGCCGCTATTTGTTGAAGCGCTTTCATTTTGATCTGTATTATTCGCTCCACTACTTGGTGTTTCTTCATTCGTTGTTTTTGATCCACCGCAACCTACCAATAAAAGCGCTGCTAATACTAGTACTGCAAATAAGTTAAATAGTTTCCCCATCCGTCTTCCCCCTCGAATATTTTTTGAAAATTATTTTTTCTTACATTTGAAGTATAGCAGTGGATCTTAGCTTCTAATAGTTGAAGATGTCATAACTTTGTCACAACTAAGATATGACATTTTTTAATATAGGAGGAAACCTCAGACTTATCAATAGATTCAGAAGTTATTCTCATTCTCACCGTTCTCAACAGTTCCTATTTCAAACTAAAAATTTAATCTCAAATTTAAAACATTGAATACATACTCAGTATCTTTCCCCCTATCCCCCCAAAAAAGAGGCTAAATCTAACAGCCGCATACAGGAGCAGCAATCAGAAACAGCCTCTTCGTTTGAATTAGTCTTCGATTTCAACAGTTAGAGTGCTTTGTGTTCCAGGAATAGATGTATGGTTGTTTTCAGCTAGTTCGATTTCCACTTCGTATGTCCCAGCTGGGAAGTCTTCAGGGGCAAGTTCAGTAGTGAAGTTGTAATCATTAACCCCAACTCGTGTTCCTGCCGCTTCCTCACCTTCTTGTTTAAACCAAAGGTGAGCATGATATTGACCATCAACGTTTTCAACACCATAGTTTTCTACTGAAAGATCGGAGTTTGTTGGCTCCCAGTCGAATGTTAACGTACCTCCATCGATATTTAAATCGTATGTAAAATCAACTTCCGCTCCCCTTCGACAAAATATAGCAAAATCCGGGCGGTGCCAGGCACTATCCCACAGCAGAAATTTTCACACCTTCTGCTAGAAGAGCCTCACGTAACTCCCTAGCAAAATTAAGTGCACTTGGTCCATCCCCATGAACACAAATGGTATCTGCTTGCATGGGAATGATTGAACGATCAACGGCTTGAACGGTACTCGTTTTCACCATCGTTAACACTTGTTCAACGGCTTCCTCTGTATGATGAATTAACGCATTGTGCTCGGTACGAGGGGTTAGTGTTCCATCAGGCTGATAGGTGCGATCAGCAAATACCTCATTGGCTACCGTTAATCCAACTCGTGAGCCAGCTTTTGTTAGCTCACTTCCTGATAAGCCAAACAAAACAAGGGATGGGTCCGTATCATAGACTGCCTTGGCTATCGCTTCTGCTACAACAGGATCTTTAGCAGCCATATTAAACAACGCTCCATGAGGCTTCACATGGTTCATAGGAACATCATGAATGTAACAAAAGCCTTTCAGCGCACTGATTTGATAGATGACAAAATGGTAAATGTCCATTGGATCTGTTTCAATAACTCTTCTTCCAAACCCGAGTAAGTCAGGAAACCCGGGATGGGCACCAATGCTAACACCTTTTTCTTTCGCCATTTTTACCGTTTTCGCCATCACATTGTGGTCACCCGCGTGATACCCACAAGCGATATTGGCTGACGTGATGTGTTCTAGAATGAGTTCATCTTGTCCGACTACAAACGTACCGAAGCTTTCTCCTAAATCACAATTAAGATCAACCGATTTCATTGAATTCTCCTTTCTTAGTAAACGAAACTTCTCTTTCTTGGCCGAAACTCCTTCCTGATTGTCCCAAACACCATCCTTCTTTTTCAGTAAGGGACGAATGCCCACGAGATCAGCTAACCCAATAATGGTTGAGCGATGAGCTGCTAGTAATATACACTGGTCGTCTAGACAATCACCAGTCGTTTTTAGTAGAATAAATAAGTAATTTTAATTATCTAAATCGTATATCGATAAGGGGAAGTTACTCGTGCAAAACAAAAATAAAACCGTTGTTAAGTCTATGGAACTCCTAGATCTTTTTCGAACAAATCAGAAGTTAAGCTTAAATGAAATGGTTCATCTTTCTGGCATTCCGAAAACCTCTGCCCACCGGATGATTGGCTCACTAGAAGAAATGGGATTTCTTAGCAAAGACGCGGAAGGAAAGTATACTCTTGGCATGCTCTTTCTTGAGTTTGGACAACTTGTCGCAGAGCGCCTCGATATGAGGAAAATCGCCTACCCGATCATGAAAGATCTTCGTGATGAAATTGGCGAAGCTGTCAACCTTACGATGAAAGAGAACAAGGAAGTAGTTTATGTTGAAAAGCTTGACACGATGCATCCAGTGAGACTTTTCACAAAAATAGGCAGACGTTCTCCCCTCTATACAGGAGCTTGTTCACGAATTATTCTTGCCTATTTACCCGAAAAAGAACAAGAAGACTATCTTAATGAGACTGAGCTTTTGCCTTATGCCATAGGGACGATCACAGATAAGGAAACACTCCGTTCCGTTTTGCGAAAGTCCAGGCAAGATGGATATACGATTAGTCATTCTGAACTCGAAAACCATACGTCTTCGGTCGCCGCCCCGATTTTTGATCACACAGGCCAAGTAGCAGGTGGTATTAGTGTAGCAGGACCTGATGTTCGTTTTCAAAAAGAGCAATTGCCGACTTTAATTAAAAAAGTAAAAACAGCTGCCGCGGACATATCACAGAAACTCGGCTATTCAAGTCCTTTGAGAACGTAAACAGGAGGGCTTTTTTTGTTTCTCATTTAGAGAATCGCTTGAAGTTGTCAAAACCCCCGCTCTACTCTTTTTCTTCATAATCAAATTGATGCTTATCTAAAAACGTCGTATTAAAATCCCCTTTAACGAACGATTCATGAGACAGCAATTTCAGATGAAACGGGATCGTCGTTTGAATGCCTGTCACGACAAGCTCATCAAGAGCTCGCTTCATGCGCTGGATGGCGTCCGTTCGATCTTTCCCCCACACAATGATTTTGGCAACCATTGAATCATAGAAAGGGGAAATCGTGTATCCAGGATAAATAGCACTATCAACTCGGACCCCAAATCCTCCTGGAGGAAGGTACATGTCGATCTTCCCTGGGGAAGGCATAAAGTTTTTGAGCGGGTTTTCTGCGTTAATACGACATTCAATGGCCCACCCATTAATGATCACATCGCTTTGTGTAAAGGAAAGTGGATATCCCGCCGCAACAGAAAGTTGTTCTTGAATAAGATCGATTCCTGTAACCATTTCTGTGACAGGGTGCTCTACTTGAATACGAGTATTCATTTCCATAAAGTAAAAGTCACCGTGTTTATCTAGTAGAAATTCGATTGTTCCGACACCATGATAATGAACAGCTTTTGCTGCTTTGACTGCAGCTTTTCCCATTTGCTTGCGAAGGGATGGATCGAGTGCGGGGGAAGGAGCCTCTTCTACAAGCTTTTGGTGACGTCGTTGAATCGAACAATCTCTTTCGCCAAGATGAACGACATTTCCATGTTTATCGGCAATAATCTGAATTTCGACATGACGAGGTTCTTCTACGTACTTTTCTAGGTAGACTCCAGCGTTTCCAAACACCGTTTTCGCTTCGTTTTGGGCCTGACGAATGGCCTTGTCTAATTCCTTCTCATTATATGCTAGTCTCATCCCTTTGCCGCCACCACCGGCTGTCGCTTTTATAATGACGGGAAACCCAATATCCCTTGCGATGACAAGAGCATCTTCGACCTCAGCAATTAGCCCCTCTGTCCCTGGAACAGTCGGGACTCCTGCAAGCTTCATCGTTTCCCTTGCTACCGACTTATCGCCCATTTTGTGGATGGATTCCGGCTCTGGTCCTACAAAAATCAAGTTGCATTCTTGACATAATTCAGCGAAATCGGCATTTTCGGAAAGAAATCCATATCCAGGATGAATGGCATCAGCCTGAGTTAGGAGCGCAACGCTCATTAAGTTCATTTTATTTAAGTAGCTTTCTTTGGAAGCGGTTGGACCAATGCAGAAGGCCTCATCTGCTAACGTTACATGTAAAGCCTCGCGGTCAGCTTCTGAGTAGACGGCAACGGTTGCAATCCCCATTTCCTTACATGCTCGAATGATCCGAACCGCTATCTCTCCTCTATTTGCAATTACTACTTTTTTTAGCATCATATCCCTCTCTTCTGTTGCTCTGATAATGGCCATCGTTACCCTCGTTTGATTTTTACTAATGGCTCGCCATATTCGACTAACTGACCATCTTTAACAATTTAACACTCCTCCCCTTATCTTTTCCTCACTCCGTAGTCATCTTAAGTGTGACTCCGGCCCGCAACTCCTGTAAATCATTTTCTCGACTCAAATAAAGCGCCTCAGCCTTCTGCATACTCACTTCTTTAAACTGAATTTGTTCCCCTGGCTTCATTTGTGCTAAAAGAGAGAGATCAACTGTCACGACTTGTCCTATTCTTGGATAGCCCCCCGTCGTTTGACGATCCGCCAGCAAAATAATGGGTTGCCCATTTGATGGTACTTGAATCGTTCCAAGAGTTACCGCTTCTGAAATCATCTCAAAAGCATCCGTTCGGGTTAACGGATCACCTGAAAGTTTGTAGCCCATCCGGTCCGATTGTGGTGTTACTTTGAACACTTGGTCAAAAAAGGCGTTTCTAGATTCCTCTGCAAACTGTTCATAATGAGATCCAAGAGTGACTCGTATCGTATTGATCTTTTCATCTGGTATGGCAAATTCTGTCGTGACACTCCATGTTGTTGTTGAAAAACGTTCATCGCTACTTTTTACCAACTGTTCAATTAGCTGTAATGCTTGTTCGGATGGTGCTCGAAACCGAAGAACGTCGTCCGCTTCTAATGCTCGTCCATGATACCCACCAATTCCTGCGCGAAGATAGGTGCTAGCACTCCCCATTACTTCCTCCACACAAAGCCCACCTGCTACCGCTAAATAAGCGCGGCATCCAGACCTACATGGCCCAAATTGAAGAACACTTCCTTTCCTTACATAGACCGGTTTCCATAAAGGAATGGGAAGCTTATCAATCGTTGGCGCAAGATCTCCTCCCGTTATCGCAATTAGGAGATCTTGCTCTACTTTCAAGGTTGGACCTGCCAACGTTAGTTCCAGAGCTGCTTCTCCTTCACCATTTCCAACCAATATATTTGCTACTCGAAGCGCATAACAATCCATCGCTCCACTCACAATCACTCCATACTTTTGAAACCCGACTCTTCCTAAATCCTGAATACTCGTAAGCAGACCCGGGCGAAGAATTGTCATACTCATTGTGAGTCCCCCTTATACGCTGTAAACTCTTTCAGTGAAATAGGTTTGAAGCGAATCACATCTCCTGATTGCAGCAAAGATGGAGGATTCTCACTTGGTCGGAAAAGCTCCAGTGGTGTCCGACCAATGATCTGCCAACCACCAGGTGACCCAATCGTATAGACCCCTGTTTGTTTTCCCGCTATTCCTACCGATCCCTTTGCGATCTTCATCCGCGGATCAGCTCTTCGTGGAGCGGCAATCTGTTCAGACATTCCTCCCAAATACGGAAAACCAGGTGCAAACCCAATCATATAGACGAGATAATCTCCCCCTGAATGGATGTGAATAACTTCATCAGTCGTTAAATTGTTGTTCTTTGCCACAAATTCTAAATCTGGACCAAATTCCCCACCATAGCACACAGGAATGTCGACTTCCTTTTTTGTGTCTTCCATTGAGTTTTCTAAACCTAGAACGACCTGTTTTATTTTCGAATACATGATTTCATATGCTGTCTCTGTTTTCTCTAGACTAGGTTGTTTCTTTAGTTGAAGAACGCTAAAGGGATCATAATATACCGTGACACTTGTAAATGCTGGAACATATTCAATCATTCCCTCAATGGGATGGGTCTCAAGATAGTTTGCAAACGTTTTTACCTTACGATGGATTGTGACATCAATACTCGTTCCAAACGTAACCATGATCG
Organism: Halalkalibacter lacteus; assembly: GCF_036663595.1. Classification (NCBI taxonomy): domain Bacteria; kingdom Bacillati; phylum Bacillota; class Bacilli; order Caryophanales; family Bacillaceae; genus Halalkalibacter; species Halalkalibacter lacteus. The sequence continues at coordinate 1,703 of NZ_JAWRVL010000038.1, read as the reverse complement.
CCCTATCTCCTAATGGATGAATAGTAAAATCAACATGTTCTTTCTCTTCCATCAAACTCATTTTTTCACCGCTTTTCTTCATTCCGAATTTCGGAACAAATATTCCGTTTTTCATTATAAGAATTATTATAATTGTTTGAATATAAAATAACAATACAATTGTTAGGTAAACTTCTTTATACTTTGTGCTTAAAGTAGGAAAACAATGCTATATAAAAGGTTGCTTCCCCCAAATGTGTCACCATTCTTTTTAACAAAAAATAGGAGAATTGGCAGTTATGCCAACTCTCCTATTTTTGTTTAACTTAATCTTATTTATTGAAGAATACCATAAATGTAAGAGCTATTAATGTAAAGATTCCTGGATTTTTACGTTTCGTATTTGTCATGTGAATTGCCTCCTGGTTGTTGATCTCTTCTTGTTAAGTTAATCATAACAATCTTGAAATCAGCTGTAAGTATTTTCGTTAGATAATGTGACATTATAATATATATATAAAATACATGTTTTACTTAACATCAATTTAGACAAACAAGAAACAGTTCGGACACCGATACTCAATTCGACAAACTTTAAATTATTTCACTTACAACAGTATAACTATGTCATTTCTACAAATATTATAAAGGCTACAAATCAAAAGGAGGTAACGACAATGGACTCACAACGAGCACAAGAAATCGCTTTTTCTACAAATATGGCAAATGTAACGTATAACGGGAACCCTATCTATATTGAGCATGTGGATCAACAAAATGGAACAGCTACCATTCATCCCCTTGATGACCCAAATCAAAAACAGAGTGTTTCTGTAACCAATTTATCAGAGGAATAATGTAGAGGAACATTTCCCTACCATATCAAACAAGCCCTCCCATTAAGGTGGGGGCATGTTTGGTTACGTTATTTGCCATCTTACTTCGTAGTGTAACTACCTAGGACGGGTAGTTCATTTTGTTAGTGACCAGCGCGATGATACAACAAAGTACATGTACCGCATTGAAATCGCGTCTTTACAGCTTCGATGTCAAGAACGTCTATCAGTAATTATGATTATAATAATCAGGGAACTGACCCGAGCCTTGTCCATAAGAGTACCCATGATGCAAATGATAGTCATGATGATCCGTTACCTGAGTTTGATGATGTTTCGGTTGGCTGTGAGCTTCATGACTATAATGTTGAGGATAGTGGTGATGCCATTGATACTCATGCCCGTGATTGTAACCTGGTTGATGTCCAAAATTTCCATGTCCGTGATGTCCAGGATAGAAACTTGGATGGTGCCAGACGTGCTTGTGCCCCTGCTGGAAACCGTGTCCATACCCTACGGGAGAGAATGGTCCCATTCCTTGAAATGCTGTTGCAAACATATAATCACCTTTTCCTAAGAGATAAGATATCCTATTATCAAGAATCTGATAAGAGCTTATCCCTATGAAAATTAGGCAAAGGCACCTGCTAAAGTCAAAAGCAAAACCGGTACGAGTAATTAAACAAGGTGGATAGTGATTACAGCTGTTGCTTCCCTTATCTAGTCATCCTAACTATTTCGCGGGAAATACATGATATGACAAATTTCCACACGAACAGAAAAAAGCATTCCTTAACGGAATGCTTTTAGATGCCTGGCAACGTCCTACTCTTGCAGGGGGAAGCCCCCAACTACCATCGGCGCAAAAGAGCTTAACGACCGTGTTCG